>JBJMOZ010000053.1:0-12820 GCA_045803465.1 Gemmatimonadales bacterium
CGCCGGTCTGTTCGAGCGAGAGCACCTCGCCGCTGAACGACCGGGCCACGCGCACGGCACGCAGCGAGTCGTTGATGCGCGCGAGGCCGCGCCGGGTGCCCGCAAAGAGGGAGCCGCGGCGGGAGAGCAGCGTGTACACGCGCGAATCGGGCAACCCGCGTCCCATGTCCACGCGCTCCGCCCGGTCCGACTGACCCTCGACGCGGACCACTCCCTCGTCGGTGGCGAGCCACAGCGCACGCTCGTGCGAGACGATGCGACGCACCTGCTGGTAGCCCAGCCCGAACATCGCCGAGCCGCGGCGCGTATCGAAGTGGCTGAAGTCGCTGGCCACGAAGCTGAGCGCGGGTTCGGCGAACTCCTGCCGGTCGGTGGCCACCCACACGCCGCCCGGCACCGCGAAGAGCGCGCCGACCCGGTCGCCGATGAGACCGTACGGCAGGCGCTGCGGCACGGCAGACCCGGGCTGCAGGTACATCAGCCCGTTGCCCGCCGTGCCGATGTACCAGCCGATGCCGTCCCGCGCGGGCGCAGCCGACGTGTATGCGCCGCCGCGGCCGCGTCCGTCGTTGAGGATGAGTGCTGCGTTGGCCTGCAACGCGGGGTTGGCGCGGAGCGCGTCCTCGACGGTGGCGGGGGCCTGCGGGCGCCGCGGCGGCGGCGAGGGCAACGCCGCGAACCCGCCCGGTGGCACGCGATACCAGCCCGCCGACGATCCGATGAATGGTCCGCCGCCCGGGTCGGTCTCGTCGAACACCAGCGCGTTCACCCGCCCAGGGATGATCCCGCGCTGCCAGACGCGCATGTCGGGCTGGTAGCGCAGCCAGCCGTCGGGCCGCACCATCCAGAGCGACTGATCGAGCGGGTCCGCCGCCGCGAGGAAGACGCGCTCGAGGGCGCCGGGATCGCCCGGCTCGAACGGACCCTCCCAGCGCCGCTCGAGCGGCCGCCAGATCACCAGCATCGAACGGCTCGTGGCGAAGACGCGATCGAACGTGGCGGCGACGGTCGTGACCACGCTGAAGTCGCCGATCACGGCGCGATCTTCGGCGGGCCAGTCGCGCGTCGCACGCTGCGCGGCCGCCGTCGCCGGCAGCAGCAGCATCAGCGCGCCGATGAGTGCGCGCACGCTAGACCGTGCGCGGCGCAGGCAGTCGCGCGAGCACCGGCGGCTCCCACGCGGCGCCCGCGCGCCCGCGGCCGCTCCACTCGCGCCAAAGATCGGGCAGCGCCGCGATGACGTCCATCGGGCGCATGGCGCGCGCTGTGACCCGGCGCGCGGCGAGGTCCGCGGCGCGCCCGAGACTCTGGCCCGCGACGGCCGCCGCGCGTTGCCCGTCGGCATCGCGGGCCAGCACGGCGCCAAGGATGCCACTCAGCACGTCGCCGCTGCCGCCGGTGGCGAGGCCGGGATTGCCGGCCGCGAGCGTGAGTGTCGCACGACCCTCGTGCGCCACGACCGTCGGCACGCCCTTGAGCAGCAGCGTGACCCCGGCGCGGCAGACACCTTCCGCAGCGGCGCCCCAAGGGTCGGTCTCGCGCTGCGCGGAGAGCTCGGGGAAGAGCGTTCGGAATTCGCCCGCGTGCGGTGTGAGCACCACCGTGCGGCCGCGGGCAAGCATCGCGAGGTCGTCGACCCTGCCCTGCAACGCCACCAGCGCGTCGGCGTCGAGCACGGCGCGACGTGACGCAGCGAGCAATTCGAGCACGAACTCCGCGCGATCGTCGGCGCGGCCGAGGCCAGGCCCGAGCACGAGGACGTCGGCGCGCTGGAGCAGCTCGACCAGTTCGGGCGACGGAGGACCACCGAGCGCATGGGCCAGCGTCTGGAGATCGGGATCGGCGGCGCGAATGGCGGCTACGGACTCCTCGGGCGCCACCACGTGCACCAGGCCCGCGCCGGCCGCAAAGGCGGCGCGGCCCGCGAGGCGCGCGGCGCCCGTCATGCCGACGTCGCCGCCGATGACCACGACGCGACCGCGATCGCCCTTGTGGTCGGAGGCGTGCAGCGGCGGGAGCCACGTGGCCGCTTCGGTGTCGCTGACGAGCCGCGGCCACCCCGGGTCCGCGGGCGGATGGCCGATGTCCACCACCACCACCTCGCCCACCTCGTCCCGCGCGAGCAGATGGCCGCGGCGGAAGCCGCCGAACGTCACCGTGAGATCGGCACGGGGCACGCCATGCACCACGCCCGTCTCGAGATCCACGCCCGTGGGACCATCGACGGCGAGCACGGGCACCGGCAATTCATGCGCGCGATCGAGCAGCGCCGAGGCGGCGTCGCGCGGCGCACCCTTCGCCCCGGTGCCGAGGATGGCGTCGACCACGATGCCGACGTTGGGCCATGGTCCGTCGGGCGCCACCTCGCGCACGCCCTCGGCGCGCGCCAGTGCGGCGACATGCGCCGTCAGCGGAGCCATCTCGCCGGCGAGCGGCGCCACCGCGACCGGCACGCCGAGGCGCGCGAGCGCCCGCGCCATGACCCAGCCGTCGCCGCCGTTGTGACCCGTGCCGGCGAGCACCAGCACGCCCTGCCGTGACGCCGGCGCGAACTCGCGCAGCAGCACGGCGGCGGCCGCGCGGCCGGCGCATTCCATGAGCGTGTGGAGCGCGATGCCGGCGCGCTCGGCGCGCTGGTCCCAGGCGCTGGATTGGGAGGGGGAGACTACCGGGATGGAGGGCATGTCACTTTTGACTCTGGCCGATCACCCTCCCCATCGAGATCTCGCCGTTGTCGATGCGCAGGTTGAACCCGCACTCCGGATTCGTGCACGCCCACGCCTTGTACGTGATCGGGGCGCCATCCCGGCCGTAGTCCGACAGCGGGATCAGGCGCCCCTGGGAGCATTTCATGCACACCGGCCACTCACGTCCGTCCGTCATCCCCGCCTCCCGCGTGCGTCGGCGTCACCCGCGCCGCACGCCCTCCCAGCCATATGCTTCGTCGAACGCCGACTCGAACTCGTAGACGTCGCGGAAATCCTCCTCCGAATCCGCGGGCTGCGTCACCAGCAGTCCCACGTCCACGAGCGTGAACACGATGCGACCGAGATCGTCGGTGCGCGTGACGCCCCAGTGCTGCAGCACCGGACGCGCGAGGAGGCCGAAGCGCTCCCGCGCGAGATCGCGACATGCCCAGGCGAGCTCGGGCCCGGTGACGTGCCGGCGCACCGGCAGACGCGTCTGCACGAACTCGATGGCGGCCAGCACGAAGAGGTAGCTGCGCTCGTCGTACCGGCTCCCGCGAGCCCGGATACGGGCGAGGACGTCGTCCGCGAACTGCAGATCGGTCATCGTCGTATCCGGGTCGCTACCGTCAGGCGTGCGCCAGGGCGCCCCGGCGGCTCTTCACCGACGGGTAGAGCGGGAAGGCCTCGGTCATCTCGCCCACCTCGGCCTTGATGCGCGCGAGGGCCGACTCGTCGGCACGCTGCTCGAGGGCCGTGGCGATGAGGTGCGCGATGCGGCGCATCTCGGCCGTGCCCATGCCGCGCGTGGTGAGGGCCGGGGTGCCGAGCCGGATGCCGCTGGTCACGAAGGGCGACTGCGGATCGTCGGGGATCGTGTTCTTGTTGACCGTGATCCCCGCCTTGTCGAGCGCCTTCTCGGCTTCCTTGCCCGTGAGGCCCTTGGGCCGCAGGTCCACCAGCATCAGGTGGGTGTCGGTGCCGCCCGACACGATCGCGAAGCCCTGATCCACCAGCGCTTCGGCGAGCACCTTCGCGTTCTCGACGACCTGACGCTGGTACGACTTGAACTCGGGCTGCAGTGCCTCGCCGAAGGCGACCGCCTTGGCGGCGATCACGTGCTCGAGCGGACCGCCCTGCGCGCCCGGGAACACCGACTTGTCGATGTCCTTCTGCAGTTCGGCGCCGCACAGGATGATGCCGGCCCGCGGACCGCGCAGCGTCTTGTGCGTCGTCGAGGTGACCACGTGCGCGCGTCCGATCGGCGACGGATAGAGGCCGGCGGCCACGAGGCCCGCGAAGTGCGCCATGTCGACGAGAAACTTCGCCCCCACCTCGTCGGCGATGGAGCGGAACGCCTCGAAGTCGATGAAGCGCGAGTAGCCGCTGCCACCCGCGATGATGAGGCCGGGCTGCTCGCGCTTGGCGATGTCGCGGACGTCGTCGTAGTCGATGTAGCCGGTGGCGGGGTTCACGCCGTAGTGCACGGCCTGCCAGATCTTGCCGCTGTGGTTCACCGATGCGCCGTGCGACAGGTGGCCGCCGTGCGGCAGCGCCATGCCCAGCAGCTTCCCGCCGATGGGCAGGATCGCCATGAACGCGGCGAGATTCGCGGACGCGCCGGAGTGCGGCTGCACATTGGCGTGCTCGGCGCCGAAGATCTCCTTGGCCCGGTCGATGGCGAGCTGCTCGATCTGGTCCACCACCTCGCAGCCACCATAGTAGCGCTTGCCCGGGTAGCCCTCGGCATACTTGTTCGTGAGCGGCGTGCCCATGGCATCGATGACGGCCCGGCTCGCGAAGTTCTCGCTCGCGATGAGCTCGAGGCCGTGCTGCTGACGACGGAGTTCCTGGTCGATGAGGCGCGCGACGATCGGGTCGGCCTCACGCAGGGGGGCGTTGTGGTTCGGCATCACTCGGACTCCTGTTCGATCTTCTGGATGCGTTGGGTGTGCCGGCCGCCGTCGAACGGCGTCTCGAGCCAGGTCCGCAGGATGGAGACGCCCTGCTCCTCCGTGACGAAACGCGCCGGGAGCACCAGCACGTTCGCGTCGTTGTGACTGCGCGCGAGCGCCGCGATCTCGGGCGACCAGGCCACCGCCGCCCGCACGCCCGCATGCCGGTTCGCGGCGTACGCCATGCCGAGTCCCGTGCCGCACAGCAGGACGCCCCGCCGTGCCTGCCCCGTCTCCACGCGCCGGGCCACCGCGTGCGCGAAGTCGGGATAATCGACCGAATCGGTGGAGTGGGTACCCACGTCGTCGGGCTGGTAGCCGAGCGCCATCAGCTCGTTGACGAGCCGCGTCTTCAGTCCGACGCCGGCGTGATCGGCACCAATGGGAATGCTCTCGGCCATGCTCATTCCAATGTAGGACGGGCATCGGGACTGCGGGAGTGCCCGGGCGGGCACTGCCCCACCAGCACCATCACCGCACCATCCGACGCAGCCCGGCCACGGCCCGGATCCGCTCTTCGGCGAGGCGGTCGGCCGCGAGGGCCATCGGGATCTTCTCGCGTTGGGACAGGTCGGCTACCCGCAAGGTGGTGTCATAGATCCCTGCGGCGTGATCGTGGGCCTGCTCTGCCGTCCACCCCTGCAGCTCGCCGTAGATGTTGATGACCCCACCCCCATTGGCGACGTAATCCGGCGTGTAGAACAAGCCCTTCTTCTCTACCGCCTCGGCGTGTCGCGGCTCGGCCAGCTGGTTGTTGGCACCCCCGCACACGATCTCGGCCTTGATCCGAGGGATGGTCTGGTCGTTGAGGGTCGCTCCGAGGGCGCACGGTGCATATACGTCCACCGCGGCATCATAGATGGCATCGGGTGCGACGGCCTCGGCACCATATTCCGTCACGAACTTCTTCACCTTCTCCGCATCGATATCGGAGACGAGCAGGCGCGCGCCTTCCTTGTGGAGATTCTCGCCCAGGAACCAGGCCACCTTGCCCGCGCCCTGGACCGCCACGCGCTTGCCGGCGAGGCTGTCGCTGCCCCAGCGGACCTTGGCCGCCGCCTTCATCGCCATGTACACGCCATAGCCCGTCACGGGCGACGGATCGCCCTGGCTGCCCGGCAGGCCCGCCACGTGCTCGGTCTCGAGTGCGATGAAGGCCATGTCGGCCGACCCGGTGCCGACGTCGGCCGCGGTGATGTAGCGCCCGCCAAGAGTGTCCACGAATCGGCCGTGCGAGCGGAACATCGCCTCGCGGTCACGGCGATTGGGGTCCCCGATGATGACCGACTTGCCGCCGCCGAGGCCGAGGCCCGCGACGGCCGACTTGTAGGTCATGCCGCGCGAGAGGCGCAGCGCGTCGATCACCGCGTCCTCCGGCCGGGCGTAGTTCCACAGGCGCGTGCCGCCAAGTGCGGGCCCGAGGGTGGTGTCGTGCACGGCGACGATGCCGAAGTAGCCGCAGGAAGGATCCTGCGAGAACACCAGCTGCTCGTGGTTGAAGCTCTTGAACAGGTCGAGAGAATCCATGGCCGTCACTTGGGAGGGTAATCGTAGAAGCCGCGACCGCTCTTGCGGCCCAGATGGCCGGCGGCGACCATCTTCCGCAGCAGCGGGCAGGCACGGTACTTGTCGTCGCCGAGCCCCTTGTGGAGCACCTCGAGGATGGCGAGGCAGACATCGAGCCCGATGAAGTCGGCCAGCGTCAGCGGGCCCATCGGGTGGGCCATGCCGAGCTTCATGACGGTGTCGATGGACTCGGGCGTGGCGACGCCTTCCATGACGCAGAAGATCGCCTCGTTGATCATCGGCATGAGAACGCGGTTGGACACGAAGCCGGGATAGTCGTTCACCTCGACCGGCGTCTTGCCGAGGGCCCGGGACATCTCCATCACCTGCTGCGTGGTGGCGTCGCTCGTGGCGTGGCCGCGGATGACCTCGACGAGCTCCATCACCGGCACGGGATTCATGAAGTGCATGCCGATCACCTTGTCGGGCCGCTTCGTGCGGGCGCCGATCTCGGTGATGGAGATGGAGCTGGTGTTGCTGGCGAGAATGGCGTGGGGCTCGCAGGTGCGGTCGAGCGCCTCGAAGATGGCGAACTTCACGGCCGGGTTCTCGCTCACCGCCTCCACGACGAGGTCGGCGCCGGCAGCGGCGTCGGTCGAGGCCTGCATCGCGATACGCGCGAGCGTCTCGTCCACCGCCTCGGCGGCGATGGCGCCCTTCTTCGCCTGACGCTCGAGGTTGGCACGGATCGTCTTCTGCGCCTTCTCGAGGGCCGCAGGGGCCGCATCGATGAGCGCGACCGACCATCCGTGCAGCGCGAGGACATGGGCGATGCCGTTGCCCATCGTGCCCGCGCCGACCACTGCCGCCTGCTTCATGCCTGTCCGTCCTTTCGGGCCCGTCGGCCGAGGAAGTAGCAACCCGCCAGAAGCACGGCGGTCGCGAGGACGCCGCCCTCCGGCCCGAACGCGCCGCCGCTGACCCACGCGGGGCTGCCCGGGTCGTAGTCGATGAAGGGAATTCGGAAGGGCAGCCCGCTCACGGGCGCGTCGAGCGCCGCGATGGTCGCGTTCCAGCCGAGATGCACGCCCCATGCGGTCCACAGGCCGCCCGGCAGCAGGAATGCGAGCGAGAGCAGCACGCCCGCCAGCGCGATGTTGCCCAGGGCGAGCGGCGTGACGTCGGGATTGAGCGCGTGGAAGATTCCGAAGACGGTCGACAGCGCCACGATGGCGGTGCCCATCCCGAGCGCGCGGCCGAGCAGCACTTGCGGCAGCCCGCGAAACATGAGTTCCTCGGCCAGCGCGGCCGGGGCCAGCACCGCCACCACGGCGACGACGCTCTGCACGTAGGCGGCGACGCCGCCCTCGTCCCGCAACCAATGCGCTCGCGCCGCCGGGACTGCGAGCACGAGTGCGACGATCGCCAGCAAGGCCGCGAAGCCCATCCCTCCGCCGAATCCGTGCGCTCCGCGCGGCCGGCGCCAGCCCAGCTCCTCCCACGAGAGCTTGAGTGCACGCCGCCCGATGAGCCACGTCATGAAGGCGAACGCGGCGAGTTCGGCCAGACCCTGGAATACGAGCGAGCCCGCCGCATCGGCGGCAAGCGCCGCCGGCCCCCAGGCCCGCGAGGCGAGATACAACAACAGGCCGGTGAGCAGGAGCCCACCGGCCAGATGCGCGATCGTCCACCCGGCGGCGATCAGCGCCGGGCGCCAGGCGAATCTGCCGCCCGGCTCGCTCAAAGCTTCGCGCGCAGGGCGGGCCCCGCGAGCAGCATCACCGCGGCGGCGAGACCGATCTTGAGCAAGTCGCCCGTGAGGAACGGCACGAAGGCAAGACGATACGCGGCACCGGCGTCACCGCCGAGCGCCGCGAGCTGCGCGGTGCCACCGATGTGGATCAGCACCATGCCCACGGCGCACGCGAAGAGAGCCCGCACCAGACCCGGCTGTGCGCCGGCGAGCGCGCCCGTCGCCGCGGCCGCCACCGGAAACGCGAGCAGGTAGCCGCCCGTCGGTCCCATGAGGCGCGCGATGCCGGATCCGCCGGCGGCGAACACCGGCAGCCCTACGAGGCCCATCGCCAGATATAGCGCCAACGCGGCCGCACCGCGTCGCGCACCCAGCACGCCACCCACCACCAGCACCGCGAGCGGCTGCAGCGTGAACGGGATCGGCGTGAGCGGCAGCGGCACGACGACCTGCGCGGCCACGCTGACCAGCAGCGCGGCGAGCGCGATCGCGACGACGTTGCGCATCGTCGAGGAAGTTGCAGTCGGGAGTGCGGCCGAGGCCGCCGGCTGATTGCGGAGGTCCATTTAGAGCATCTCCACCGAGAGGGCCACGGCGTTGCCGCCGCCAAGACAGAGCGTGGCGAGACCGGTGGACTGCTTCCGGTCGCGCAGCGCGTGCACCAACGTCGTGAGCACCCGGGCGCCGCTCGCGCCGATGGGGTGGCCCAACGCCACCGCGCCACCGTTCACGTTGACCCGATCCCAGTCCCAGCCAAGCGCGCGGCCGTCGGCGATGGCCTGCACGGCGAATGCCTCGTTGGCCTCGATGAGGTCGTAGTCGTCGATTGCGGTGCCGTTCTTCGCCATCAGGTTCTTCACCGCCTCGATGGGCGCGAAGAAGAGGTCGCGCGGATCGCCGCCACCGGTGGCGTAGCCCGTGATGCGCGCGATCGGCGCGAGGCCGTGCGCCTTCGCGAAGGCGAGGGATGCCACGACCACCGCGCTCGCCCCGTCGTTGAGGCCCGGCGCATTGCCCGGCGTCACGGTGCCGCCATCCTTCCGGAAGGCGGGCTTGAGCTTCGCGAGCGTCTCGGCGCTGGTGTCCTTGCGCGGGGATTCGTCGGCGGACACGGTCACGGGCTGCTTGCCGGCCACCGTCACCGGCAGGATCTCGGCGGCGAAACGGCCGCCCTCCTGCGCCGCGATGGCCTTCTGGTGGCTCGCCAGCGCGAAGGCGTCCTGATCGGCACGCGACACGCACGCCTTGTCGGCCGTGTATTCGGCGTACTCACCCATGTGATTGCCCCCGAACGAGCACCAGAGGCCGTCGTGGATCATGCCGTCGATGAGCGTCTGGTTGCCCGCCTTCACGCCCGATCGCATGCCGAACAGGTAGTGCGGCGCCGACGACATCGACTCCTGCCCGCCGGCCACGAGGCAGGCGCGATCCCCGGTGCGGACGGCCTGCGCGGCGAGCATCACGGCACGCAGGCCGGAGCCGCAGACCTCGTTGATCGTGACTGCCGACGTGGTGGCCGGGATGCCGCCCTTGATCAGCGCCTGGCGCGCGGGCGCCTGACCCGTACCGCCCTGCACCACCTGGCCCATGAAGACTTCTTCGACCAGGTCGGCGTCGATCCCGGCGCGGCGCACCGCCTCCTGGATCACCATGCCGCCGAGCTGGGGCGCGTTGAAGGAGGAGAGTCCGCCGAGGAATCGTCCGATCGGGGTGCGGACGGCGGCGAGAAGCACCGGAGTGGTATTGTCGGAATCGGACACGGGAAGCCCCGGGATAAGAGTCGGTTGGACAGGGCCGAAGATAGGCCGATCAGCGAAGCCTTTCCACCCCGCCGAGCCGTGAGAGGAGATACCCCCCGGCGGCTGCGACGACGAGCATGCCGGTCGACATCAGTTCGACGCTGGTGAGTGTCCCAAGCATGATCGCCGTGAACCCGGCGACGAGCAGCGGTACCAGTGGGCCTCCCGGTACCACGAACGGCGCATCGTGGCCCCGCACCCCCTTCGCGCGCAGCCGCAGCACCGCGATGGCCACCACGAGGTCGAGCAGCAGCGTGCCCGCGCTCCCCAGCACCGCCAGTTGCCGGAAGGTGCCACCCGCCACCAGCGCCCCGCAGAGCAAGGCGTAGAAGGCGACGGCGACCCACGGCGTGCCCAGCGTGGGGTGCACCGCGCCGAGCCGCCGGGGCAGCAGGCCGTCGCGGCCCATGGCGAAGAGCACGCGCGGGGAGCAGGTGACGTCGGCCACGAGGCAGCTGAGCATCGCCATCGCCGCGGCGATGGCCACGAGCCGTCCGGCCCAGGTGCCCAGGATGGCCGTCGCCGCGAGTGGCAGCGCATTCTCGCCGGCCGCCACCAGCGCGGGGCCCAGGACGGATGCCGTGGTGATCTGCAGCGCGCCGTACAGCAGTGCGATGAAGCCGATCGACGCGATCAGTCCCCGCGGGATGGTGCGCGACGGCTGGCGGCATTCGCCGCAGATGCCGAGCGCCGCCTCCGAGCCCAGGAAGGCGAAGAACATCAGGATCATGCCGTGCCCGAACGCCGATCCGCTCGGCAGCGGGAGGGCCGGAAGTGCCTCGGCACGCACCACGAACGGAAGGGCGAGGCCGAGCAGCACGAGTGGCACCAGCTTGGCGACACCGAGGATGCTGCTCACCGCGACCGCGACGCGCGTGCTGCGGATGGTGAGCACGGCGAGTGCCGCGTACGTGAAGGCGATGGCGACGAACTGCACGCCCGGACGGCCGAGGGCAGGCACGTAGTTCTTGAGGAGGGCGACGAGCAGCGCGCCGACGGCCGCGTTGCCGACGGCACCATTGGCGATCCAGCCGAGCGATCCCGTCAGCGACCCCGCGAACGGCCCGAACGCCCGCGCCGCGATGGCGTAGTAGCCGCCCGCATCCGGCACGCGCGTCCCGGCCTCGGCGAAGCAGAGCGCGATGCAGAACACCACCAGCCCGCACGCCACGAGCGCCAGCAGCGCGTTCCGCCCCAGCTCCGCGGCCATGAGCGCGGGGATGCCGAAAACACCCGCGCCCACGACCGTGTTGATGACCGTGAGCGCGAATCCCCGCGTCCCGACGACCCGCGGAAGCGCGGGCGTGGCGGTCGGCGCCTCCGGGGCGAGGACGGCCAAACGCTAAGGTACCAGCGCCCGCGTCTTCACTTCCTCCGCGACGCGCGCCACGAACTCCGCGACGGGCACCACGTCCTGCTTCTTCCCCGCCCCGCGGATGCGGAGCGCCAGCGTGCCGCCATCGGCCTCGCGCTGTCCCACCACCGCCATGTAGGGCACCTTCGCCACCTCGCCCTCGCGAATGCGGTAGTTGAGCGTGTCGTTGCCGTCGTCGACCGTGACGCGGATGCCCGCCGCCCTGAGCTCTGCCGCCACGGCGTGCGCGGCCGGCGCCTGCGTGTCCGACACGGGCAGCACGCGCACCTGCTCCGGCGACAGCCACACCGGGAACGCGCCGGCGAAGTGCTCGATGAGGATCGCGATGAACCGCTCGAACGAGCCGTTCACGGCGCGATGGATCACCACCGGCCGGTGCTCGGTGTTGTCGTCGCCCACGTACGTGAGGTCGAATCGCTCCGGCGCGGCATAGTCGAGCTGGATGGTGCCCAGCTGCCATTTCCGCCCGATCGAGTCGGCCACGTCGAAGTCGATCTTGGGACCGTAGAATGCGCCGTCGCCGGGCTTGAGCTCGTACGGCAGCCCCGTCGCCTCGAGCGCCGAACGCAACGACTCCTCGGCGTGGTCCCACATGGCGTCGTCGCCGATCCGCACTTCGGGCCGGGTGGCGAACTTGAGCGACGCCTCCAGCCCGAACGTCGCGTAGTACCCGAAGATGAACTGCACCAGCCGGTGCACCTCGTCCCTGATCTGCGACTCCATCAGGTAGACATGGCAATCGTCCTGGGAGAACTGCCGCACCCGCGTCAGCCCCGACAGCGCGCCCGAGACCTCGTTGCGGTGCAGCACGTCGTAGGTGCTCACCCGCAGCGGCAGGTTGCGGTAGCTGTGCTTCTTCGCCGCGTAGAAGATGTGGTGCGACGGGCAGTTCATCGGCTTCAGCGAGAAGTCGTGCTCGCCGCTCTCGTTGTCGAGCACGAGGAACATGTTCTCGCGGTACTTGCCCCAGTGCCCCGAGATCTCCCACAGCCCCTTGTTGTAGAGCAGCGGAGTGCGGATCTCCTTGAAGCCCTCCGACTGAAGCTCGCGCATGTAGGCGATGAGCTCGTTGTAGATCGCCGTGCCCTTCTCCGTCCAGAACACCGCGCCCGGGGCGAAGTGGTGGAACATGAACAGGTCGAGCTCGCGGCCGAGCTTGGGGTGGTCGCGCTTCTTCGACTCCTCGAGCCGGTGCAGGTAGGCGTCGAGCTCCTCCTTCTTGAACCACGCCGTGCCGTAGATCCGCTGGAGCATCTGACGGTGCTCGTCGCCGCGCCAGTAGGCGCCGGCGGCCGACAGCAGCTTGAAGTGCTTGAGCCGGCCGGTGCGAGGGATGTGCGGCCCGCGGCAGAGATCCTGGAACGGGCCATCGGTGTACACCGTGATGGTCTCGTCGTCGCCCAGCTCGGAGATGCGCTCGAGCTTGAGCGGATCGTCCGCGAAGCGCCGGTTGGCCTCCGTCCGATCCACGACCTCCCGGGTGAACGGGTAGTCGCGTGCGGCCACCTCGGCCATCTTGGCCTCGATGCGCGCCAGATCCTCCGGCGTGAACGGGCGGTCCACCTGGAAGTCGTAGTAGAAGCCGTCCTCGATCGGCGGGCCGAAGCCGATGCCCGCGCTGGGGAACAGCTCGCGCACCGCGGTGGCCATGATGTGGGCCGAGGAGTGGCGGAGCACCTCGAGGGCGTCGGCATCGCGCTCGGTCAGGATGGCGAGCGCGGCATCGGCCTCGAGCGGGCGATCGA
>JBJMOZ010000187.1:0-4974 GCA_045803465.1 Gemmatimonadales bacterium
AATCCCACGTAGCTCGGCACCAGGGGCAGCACGCATGGGGAGAGGAAGCTCAGCAGCCCGGCCGCGAAGGCCACGAGAAGTCCCAGGCTCGGCGTCTCGCTCACGGGGCGATGCTCCCGAGGTCGCGCTGGCGGCAGTCGCGGCAGAGGCCGTACACCTCGACGCGATGCCGCTGGTGCTGGAAGTGGAACTCGTCGGCGATGATGGGGAGCATGCGCTCGAGCCGCTCGTTCTGGAACTCGAGCACGGCGCCGCAGCGTACGCAGATGAGGTGCTCGTGGTGCGTCTGGGCCGGCATCGGCTCGTAGCGGCGGAAGCCCTCGCCGAAGTCGTGCGCGCGCACGAGCCCGGCCTGCACCAGCACGTCGAGCGTGCGGTACACCGTCGCGGTGCCCACGCGCATGCCGTGCTCCTTCAGGCGTCGCTGGATGCCCTCGACGGACAGATGCTCGTCGGAGAGCAGGACGATGCGGGCCACGAGATCGCGCTGCCGGGTGACCGGCAGGTGGTGGTCGCGGAGGTAGCGGCGAAAGCGCTCGACGAGGGCCGCGCCCTCGTCACGCGTGAGGTTGGCCATCCGCCGCCGCGGTCACCCAGGACTCGATGCCCACCGGGACCGGCGCGTCGTCCTCGTCGAGGCGGCGGCGCACGTCGAGCAGCATCTGCTCGAGCGTCTCCGCCGGGCCGCTGCCCACCTCCTCCAGATGGGACTCGAAGGCACCACGCTCCTTGCCGCGGATGGTGAGGACGTAGCGCGCCGTGTAGATGCGGCGGCGGTCCCCGTCCGAGCGCGCGAGGATGGCCGTGCCCAGCTCGCGCTTGCCGACGCGCAACGGCAGGAACTGCCAGAGGCCGTCGATGTCCGCCACCGGGACCTCGGCGAAGACCGCCTCGGCGAGGCGGCTCCAGCCCGAACGCCAGCCGGTGTGCGCTGCGGGAGGCGTCACGCGGTGGCCTCGCGCGCGCGCTCGACGTAGATGCGCAGCACGTGCATGAAGTCCTGCGCGTTGGTGACGACGCCGAATGCCTGGTGCGTGCCGCGATCCTTCAGCTTGTTCACCACGAACTCCGTCTGGTCCACGCAGATCGTCATGAGGGGCTCGGGGCCGCCTCGCCTCGTGTGGAAGGCCGGCAGCATGTTGCCCACGGCGATGGCGTGCAGTGCCGTGGCGACGAAGATGGCGCCCGTGGCCTTCACGGTGTGCTCGCGCATCGCGTCCTGGGCGGCGAGCGTATCGGTGTGCACGCCGGGGAGCGGGCCGTCGTCGCGAATGGAACCGGCGAGGACGTAGGGCACGCCGCACGTCACCACCGTGTGCATGATGCCGCTGGTGACGACGCCCTGCGCCACGGCGTTCTCGATGGACCCGGCCGCGCGAATGCGATTGATGGCGCGCATGTGCAGCCCGTGCCCGCCCTCGGTCGGCACGCCCTTGTTGGACATGCCGAGGGTGGTGCCATAGATGGCCGCCTCGATGTCGTGCACGGCGACGGCGTTGCCGATGAGCACGGCCTGCACGTAGCCCTCGCGGATGAACCACTCGAAGTCGGTGCGGGCCCGCGAGTGCACCAGCGCCGGCCCCGCCACCCAGACGAGGTAGCCGCCGTTGCGGCGCTCCTGCTCCACGCGCGCGGCGAGCTCCTCGTAGTTCACGGGCTTCTCGCGGCTCACCTCGGTGGACATGAAGCGGAACTCGTTCGCGCTGTGCCCGCCGCCCAGGAAGCCCTCGCCGTAGACGACGATCCCGCCCGTGCCGTCCTCCGCCTCGCCCATCGCCACGAGCTCGCCCCGCGCGAGCCGGCGGGGCTCGATCGTCTCCAGGCCACCATCGGGGCGCTTGACGATGACGCAGTCCATTCGCGGCCGGTCCGGCGTGAGCCAGCGGCCGCCGACGCGAACGTACGTTGGCAGGTTGGAGGTCGAGAAGAACCCTTCCGGCAGCACGCCATCGGCCGGCAGGGGAGCGAAGGTCGCCTCGGGAGCACCCGCGAACGGTGCCCGAGCGAAGTCGGGAGCGAAGAAAGCCGGCTTGTTCATCGTGGCGGGAAGCTAGGAGGGGACCCCGGGCCGTTCAAGGACGCGGGCGAAATCACCCTTCGTTCCGGGGCATATCACCCAGCGCGGCAGGGAGCCGGCAATGGCTGCGCACGGACCACGCGTCAACTGCTTTGTGTAGCACCACTTGGCGAGTCGTCTCCCGGCGCACGGTGGCGGCACGTCGCCTGCTATCGCGTGCGCGCGAGGTCTCTCTCCCGTCTCCCGAGGATTCATGTCGCACATCCTGTCGGACCGCATCGCCCGCGCCTGGCGCATCGCACTCGTGCTCGCCGTTCTCCCCGCCCTTGCGATCGCGCAGGAACCTGCCCCTCGCGACACCGCTCGCGCGCGACCCGACACCACGCGTGTGCAGGTGCTGCCCGAGCTGGTCACGACGGTCACGCGCCAGGAGGAGCCCATCAGCCGGGTGCCGCAGGGGGCCGGCGTGGTCGAGCGGCGAGACATCGTGCGTGGCCAGTCGACGCTCGGGCCGGTTGAATTCCTGAACAACATCCCGGGCGTCTACGTCCAGAACCGCTACTACTTCTCGCAGGGCCAGCGCATCGAGATCCGCGGCGCAGGTGCGCGCGCCAACTTCGGCATCCGGGGCATCAAGGTGCTGCTCGACGGCGTGCCGCAGACCCTGCCCGACGGCCAATCGCAGGTCACGAACGTGGAGTGGGGCCTCCTCGAGCGAGCGGACGTGCTGCGCGGGGCGGCGTCAGCCATCTACGGCAACGCGACCGGCGGCGTCGTGGCGTACCAGTCGCTCATGGCGGGCCCGGAGGCCTTCGCCCAGCGCGTGCGCGGGCAGGCCGGCTCATTCGGCAGCACGAAGTGGCAGGCCATCTCCACGGCGCGGATGGGCGACTTCAGCGGCGTGCTGTCGGTGTCGCGCTTCACGTGGGACGGCTTCCGCCAGCAGAGTGCCGCCGATCAGCGATTGCTCAACTTCTCCACGACCTGGGCCCCGTCGGAACGCACCCAGCTCGACCTCAGGTTCCTCGCCGCCGACAATCCGTTGCAGGAGAATCCCGGCGCGCTCAACTACCGGGAGTACGACGCCAACCCCGACTCCGCGCCGGCCAACAACATCCTGCGCGAGGCCAACAATGCCACCCAGCAGCAACAGGGGTCGCTCTCCTTCCGGCAGCGCTGGACGAAGTGGAGCGGCGAGCTGCAGGTGGCCCTCTTCGGCATCAACCGCGACGTGGCGAACCCGCTCGCGACCGGCCCTGCCGGCCCGCCGTCGGTGAACGGCATCTACAACGGGATCGACCGGCGGTCGGGTGGCGTCCGTGCCTCGTATGCCTTCCGCCCGAGCGACGATTTCCGGGTTCCGCGCTTCACCGCCGGTTTCGACTACCAGAAGCTGCGCGACAAACGAGTCAACCAGCGCTCCGTCTCCGGCGAGCCGACCGACAGCATCCTGCTGCAGCAGACGGAGACGGTCACGGAGGTAGGCCCGTTCGCCGCGGTGCGGTGGACCCCGAACGAGCGGCTCGTGCTCGACGCGGGCGCGCGCTACGACTGGGTCACGTTCACCGTGCAGGACGAGTATTTCGCGGACGGCGTGGACAACAGCGGCGAACTGCCGCAGCACTCGCTGAACGGCAGCTTCGGCGCCAGCTACTTCGTGAGCGAGGGATTCATTCCGTACGGCAACGTGTCCACGTCGTTCGAGACGCCCACGACGACGGAACTGGTGAACCAGCCGGGCACGACAGGCGGATTCAACACGTCGCTCGACCCGCAGCGGACCCTCGCCTTCGAGCTTGGCATGCGCGGCCGTGCGGCGTCATGGCTCGACTACAGCGTCGACGGCTTCGTGAGCCGGGTCACGGACGCCATCGTGCAGTACCAGGAGGTCAGCGGCCGCGGGTACTTCACCAATGCCGGCGAGGTACGCAATGCCGGCGTGGAGCTCAACCTGACCGCCACGCCCGCGCGGCAGGTCCGCGCGTTCGTCTCGTTTCGCTATGCCAACTACGAGTACACCGACTACAAGCTGGACCGGGCGGTGGGCGGTGCGATCGTCACCGACACGCTCGACGGCAACCGCGTGCCAGGTCCGCCGCGCTTCTTCACGCGTTTCGGCCTGCGCACGCAGCCCGTGCCGCAGCTGGTCATCGACCTCGACCACACGCTGTCCTCGTCTCTCACTGCGGACGACTTCAATCGCATCTGGGTCGAGAACTGGGGGGCAGGCGTCACGAACCTCCGCGCCAGCTGGCAGCAGCAGTGGAAGGACTTCGACCTGCTGCCGTACGTCGGCGTCAGCAATCTCTGGGATCGCACGTACATCGGCTCGGTGCTCGTCAACGGCGCCTTGGAGCGCGTACTCGAGCCATCGCCGGGCCGCAATTTCTTCGTGGGGTTCGAACTGGGCTTCCGCACGCGCAGCTGACGCGTGACGGCAGGGCCGGCCGGCGCCTGACCCCTCAGCGGCCGGCCGGTGCCTCCATGGCGTGCAGCATCTGCTCCAGGGTGGCGACGTCCGGGGGCTTCACCAGGTGGTCGTCGAACCCCGCCTCCTGGGCGCGGCGGCGGTCGTCCAGCTGGCCGTATCCCGTGAGGGCGACGAGCCGGACGCCGCGCCGGCCATCCTGCTCCCGAAGCCGGCGCGCCACGGCGTAGCCATCCAGTCCCGGCATGCCGATGTCGAGCAGTACCACGTCGGGCTCGAATGCGCGGGCGAGTGCCACCCCCGAGAGGCCGTCGTATGCCACGCGTACCTCGTGTCCCTTGAGGGCGAGCAGCTGTGCGAGGCTTTCCGCCGCATCGGCATTGTCGTCCACCACGAGCACGCGGCGCGACGCCCCCGCGAGCACCGTTCCGTTGCCCTCGGCCTTCGCCGGGCGCGCCCGCACCTTCGGCAGCGGCAGGCGCACCACGAATTCACTGCCCTTCCCGTCGCCGCCGCTGTGCGCCTCCAC
>JBJMOZ010000391.1:0-7248 GCA_045803465.1 Gemmatimonadales bacterium
CTCATGTGGGAGACCTACGCCGAGGGCTACCCGCTGCGGAAGGACTTTCCGCTGCGGGGGCACTTCAGCCGCGCGGAGCAGACACGCCAGGCCCTGGCGGCCAATCCCGAGGCCCACTACTCCATGGAAGAGCTGTCCATCGCCGAGGCGTTCGACGAGCTGCCCGCGGACATGCGCGAGCGGCTGGCGCGTGGCGAGCGAGGATTCCTGAAATGACCACCCGTACCGTCGAGATGGAGTTGGCCACGCCCGGGCTCGACGCCCAGGGCCGGCCCATCCGGATCCCGCTGACCGCGCGGGAAACTCCGCCCAAATTCGACGAGGATTTCGGCGCGGAGCACATGCTGGTCAACATCGGCCCGCAGCACCCCGCCACGCACGGCGTGCTCCGCCTGGTGCTCGAGCTCGAGGGTGAAGTGGTGCAGCGCTGCATCCCGCACCTGGGCTATCTCCACTCCGGCTTCGAGAAGCTGGGCGAGTACCGCCAGTACAACCAGATCATCCCGCTCACCGACCGCACCGACTACCTCGCGCCGATGGCGAACAACGTCTGCCTCGCGCTCGCGGTCGAGAAGCTGATGGGCCTGGAGATCACCGAGCGCTGCCAGGTGCTGCGCGTGGTGGCGTGCGAGCTGAGCCGCATCATCTCCCACCTCGTCTGGCTCGGCACCACGGGCATCGACCTGGGCGCGTACACGCCGTTCCTGTGGGCCTTCCAGGAGCGCGAGCGCGCGTACAACCTGCAGGAGGCATGGACGGGTGCCCGCCTGACCACGTCCGTGACGCGCGTCGGCGGCATGATGGCCGACGTGCCCGAGGGCTGGGAGGACGCGCTGGGCCGCTACTGCGCCTCGTTCCCGTCCACGCTCGACGAGGTGGACTCGATGTTCACCCGCAACTCGATCTGGTGCGGGCGAACGCAGGGCGTGGGCGCCATGAGCGCGGGCGAGGCCATCAACTGGTCGCTCTCCGGCCCGATGCTGCGCGCCAGCGGCGTCGACTACGATGTGCGCAAGGACCGTCCCTACCTGGGCTACGACACGTACGACTTCGACGTCCCGGTGGGCGAGCACGGCGACATCTACGATCGCTACCTCGTGCGCATGGAGGAGATGCGGCAGTCGGTGCGCATCCTGAACCAGGCCGTCGTGCGCCTGAAGCGGCTGCGCGGCGCGCCCATCAACGTGAGCGACCCGCGCGTGATCCTGCCGCCCAAGTCACGCGCGATGAGCGACATGGAAGCGATGATCTTCCACTTCAAGCAGGTGATGGAAGGCGTGAAGCCGCCGGCGGGCGAGGCCTATCTGGGCATCGAGAATCCCAAGGGCGAGCTGGGCTACTACTTCGTCTCGGACGGCACGGCGAAGCCGGTGCGCTGGCGCATCCGCCCGCCGAGCTTCCTCAACCTGGCGGCGCTCCCGCGGCTGTGCGAAGGCGCACTGCTCTCGGACGTCATCGCCATCAACGCGAGCGTCGACATCGTGATGGGAGAGATCGACCGGTGACCCACTCGAACGCCACTCCGCTGGAGACCGCGGCCTACGAGCCCGTCTTCGTCGGCGAGACGCTGACGCGCCTCGAGGCGCTGTACCCCAGGTATCCGACGAAGCAGGCGCTCCTGCTGCCGGCGCTGTGGATGGTGCAGGAGGCGCGTGGCTGGGTGTCCGAGGCCTCGATGGGCGAGGTGGGCGAGGTGCTCGGGCTCACGCCGGCGTACGTCAAGGGCGTGGTCACCTTCTACACGATGTACCACACGCATCCCGTGGGTCGCCACTTCATCCAGGTGTGCACCACGTCGCCGTGCGGGCTGTGCGGCGCCGACGACACGCTGGAGGCCATCCTCCGCGAGTCGGGCTGCGGCCAGCTGGGGGCCACGAGTCCCGACGGCCGCTTCACGGTCGTCGAGGTGGAATGCCTTGGGGCGTGCGGCTTCGCGACGCCGATCATCGTGGACGAGGACTTCGTCGAGAGCGTGACGCCCGAGCGCGTGCCGGGCATCCTCGCCCGCTACCAGTAGGCCAGGGGATTTCATGGGTTATCCGCATCCGAGCCATCCGCGCGAGACGGTCGTGCTCTCGAAGCATTTCGGCGACCCCGCCGCGCGCACCTACCAGGGCTGGGTCCAGCGCGGGGGCTACCAGGCCATCCGCAAGGCGCTCGAGCTGGGCCGCGAGCCGCTCATCGAGCTGGTGAAGCAGTCGGGCCTGCGCGGCCGCGGCGGCGCCGGCTTCCCGACGGGCCTCAAGTGGTCCTTCATGCCGAAGGACGATGGCAAGCCGCACTACCTGGTGTGCAACGCCGACGAGTCGGAGCCCGGCACCTTCAAGGACCGGGAGATCCTGCGCTGGACGCCGCACCAGCTCATCGAGGGCTGCCTCATCGAGGCGTTCGCGATCCGCGCGGCCGTGGTCTACATCTTCGTGCGCGGCGAGTTCACCGAGATCTTCCCGGTGCTCGACGAGGCCCTACGCGAGGCGTACGCCAACAATGCCGCGGGCAGGAACATCTTCGGCAGCGGCGTCGACATCGACATCGTAGTGCACCGCGGCGCCGGGGCGTACATCTGCGGCGAGGAGACCGCGATGCTCAACGCCCTCGAGGGCAAGCGCGGCAACCCGCGCATCAAGCCGCCGTTCCCGGCGCAGGCCGGCGCGTTCGGCCTGCCCACCACCGTCAACAACGTGGAGACGCTCGCCGCCGTGCCGCACATCGTCGTCAACGGCGCGGAGTGGTACAAGGGCCTGAGCCTGGGCAATCCGAAGAGCACCGGCACGAAGCTCTTCTCGGTGTGCGGACACGTGCAGCGTCCCGGCAACTACGAAGTGACGATGGGGTTCCCGATGAAGGACCTCATCCACGACCTCGCCGGCGGCATGCGCCCCGGCCGCACGCTCAAGGCCGTCATTCCCGGCGGTTCCTCGGTGCCGATCCTCACGGCCGACGAGGCCGAGGCGTGCCTGATGGACTACGAGAGCATCGCCGAGAAGGGCTCGATGCTCGGCTCGGGTGGCATGATCGTGATGGACGACACCACCGACATCGTGAAGACCATCTGGCGCTACACCAAATTCTACGCGCACGAGTCGTGTGCGCAGTGCACGCAGTGCCGCGAGGGAACGTCGTGGACGGCGCGCGTGCTCGAGCGCATCATCGCCGGGCAGGGCAAGCCGAGCGACCTCGACCTCCTGCTCGACCTGTCCGAACAGATGACCGGCAAGACCATCTGCGTGCTGAGCGACTCGTGCGCGGCTCCGGTGGTGAGCGGCATCAAGAAATTCCGCGCCGAGTTCGATGCGTACCTGAGCGGGTCGCGCGCGCCGGCGCTTCAGGCGGTCTAGCATGCCCGAGCCATCACTCGTCAACGTCACCATCGACGGGATGCCCGTGGGCGTGCCGGCCGGCATGCCCATCATCGAGGCGGCCAAGCGCGCGGGCGTCCTCGTCCCGCACTACTGCTACCACCCCTCGCTGCCCTCGCCGGCCGTCTGCCGGATGTGCCTCGTCGAGGTGGAGAAGATGCCGAAGCTGGCGCCCGCGTGCGTCACGACGGTCGCCGAGGGGCAGGTGATCCACGTCAACAGCCCGAAGGCGAAGGCCGCGCGGGAGGGCGTGCTCGAGTTCCTGCTCATCAACCACCCGCTCGACTGCCCGATCTGCGACCAGGCCGGCGAGTGCGAGCTGCAGGACTACGTGTTCCAGGAAGGCCGCTCGGGCACGCGCTACGACGAGTTCGCCAAGCGCTACAACCCGGTCGAGGACTTCGGGCCCGACATCCTCTACGTGCCGAACCGCTGCATCCTTTGCACGCGCTGTGTCCGCTTCATGGACGACGTGGCGCACGCGCCCGTGCTGAACGTGTCGGAGCGCGGCGACCGGGCCTTCATCGGCATCGACGAGTCCCAGCTGCTCGACCATCCGTGGGCGGGCAACGTCGTCGACCTGTGCCCGGTGGGCTCGCTGCTCTCCAAGGACTTCCTGCACAAGGCGCGGGCCTGGGACCTCGACAAGTCGGCGAGCGTGTGCCCGGGCTGCACGCAGGGCTGCAACATCAACATCGACACCCGGGACGACGTCGTGGTGCGCCTCCGTCCGCGGCCCAACCTCGAGGTGAACCGACACTTCATCTGCGACACGGGTCGGGCCGACTATCGCTGGCTCAACCGTGGCGACCGCATCGAGGCGCCGCTGGTGCGTCAGGCCGACAGGCTCGCCGCCACCGATTGGGACACCGCCCTCGACCACGTGGCGGCGCTCATCGAGACGCTGCCGGGGTCGGCCGTCCTGCTGGCATCGGGCCGCGCGGGCACCGAATCGCTGGGCCTGGTGAAGCGCCTTCTCGGCGCTCGCTCGCACGTGGCGGCCGTCAAGGTCCCGCTCGGCGAGGAAGCGCCGCTGGCCGGCGTCTCGAACCTGGCCCTGCGCCGCGAGCGGATCCCGAACCTGCACGGTGCACAGTTGCTGGGCTACACCACCGACTGGAAGCGCGCCCTCGCCGCCCTTCCCGAGGCCGGCCTGATCGTGGTCCTCGACGCCGACCTCGATGCGGACGAGCAGGCAATGATCGAGCGCGCCCCCGGGGCCCTCATCTGGCTCGGCACCGTGCTCTCCGACGCCTGGCGTCGCGCCGAGGCGGTGCTGCCCATCACGAACATGGCGGAGGAGTACGGCACGTACGTCAACCGCGATGGCCGCGTGCAGCGGTATCACCAGGCCAAGGGTCCGGTGGGCATGGCGCGGCCGGCCTGGTGGGCGGCCGGCGAGGTGCTCCTTGGGCGGGGACCGGATCCGGCGGCGCCGGCCAGCGGCGAGGAGGCGTTCGCGCTTCTGGGCGAGTTCTGGCCGGCATTCGCAGGACTGACCCATGCCGACCTGGGCTTCACGGGTCGTGTGCTTGGTCCGGTGCCGGCGGAGGTGCCCGCATGACGCCGGAACTGAAGGGCTTCCTGCTCGTCTCGACGCTGAAACTATTGGTGGTGTTCACCATCACGATGCTGGGCGTCGCCTACATGACGCTCATGGAACGCAAGGTCTCGGCGTGGATGCAGAACCGCCTGGGGCCCAACCGGGTCGGGCCGGGCGGCTTCTTCCAGCCCATCGCCGACGGCATCAAGAACCTCCTGAAGGAGGAGACGCTGCCGCGCTCGGCGAACCTGGTGCTGTTCTTCCTCGCGCCCTGCATGTCGTTCATCCCGGCGCTCTGCGTGGGTGCCGTGATCCCGTGGGCGGCCCCGCTGCCGCTCACCTTCGACTTCACGCTGCCGGTGCTCGGGCGCTTCACGCACGCGGGCCTGGTGCCGATGGCGGTCGCCGACGTGCCGGTGGGCTTCCTGTTCGTGCTGGCCATCTCGAGTCTCGGGGTCTACGGCGTCACCCTGGCCGGCTGGTCGTCCAACAGCAAGTACTCGCTGCTGGGCGGGCTGCGGGCCGCGGCCCAGATGATCAGCTACGAGGTGGCGATGGGCATGAGCCTCGTGCCGGTCTTGCTGCTGACGGGGAACGTGTCGTTCTCGAGCGTCGTCGGCTCGCAGCAGCAGGGGCTCTGGTTCGCGCTGCCGCTCATGGTGTCGGCGTTCATCTTCCTCGTCGCCGGCCTGGCCGAGACGAACCGGGCGCCATTCGACCTTCCGGAAGCCGAGTCGGAGCTCGTGGCCGGCTACCACACCGAGTACAGCGCCTTCAAGTTCTCGATGTTCTTCATCGCAGAGTACGCCAACGTGCTGACCTTCGCGGCGATGTTCGCGACGCTCTTCCTGGGTGGCTGGGACATCCCGTTCACCCACTGGGACGAGTCGCCGGGTCTGCTGCAGACGATCGCGACGGGTCTCGTGATGGCGATCAAGTCGACCAGCCTCATCTTCTTCGTCATGTGGATCCGCTGGACGCTGCCGCGCTTCCGGTACGACCAGCTGATGTCGCTCGGGTGGAAGTTCATGCTCCCGCTCGCGCTCTTCTACATCGTGGCGATCGCGACGCTGCTCGTCGTGCTCCAGTGGCTCGGCTTCGCGCAGGGCTCGTGGCCCTTCCACCTCGGGCTGGCGATGCTGAACATCGTCGCCGTCATCGTCCTCTTCATGATCCTCGACCGGGGGCGCGTCATCAGCCCCGCCTCGTCGCGCCTCGACCAGGAGGCCATCACGCGGCTGCGCGCCGTGGCCGGCTCGCGGCATGCCCCCTCGCTCCTTCCGGAGACCGGAGACTGATGCCCATCGGCGTGAAGGTCGTCGCCCGACCGACCGAGCAGACCAGCTATGTGCGCGCCACGCTCACGGGCATGGCGCATACCCTGAAGCACCTGCTCAACCCGGAGAAGGTGACCACGCAGTACCCGGAGCAGAAGGAGTCGATCAGCAAGCGGTGGCGCGGCACGCACCGTATGCTGACGACCGAGGACGGCAAGGCCAAGTGCGTGGCGTGCGGGCTCTGCCCCACCGTCTGCCCGGCCAACTGCATCAAGCTCGTCCCGGGCGAGGACGAGAAGGGGAACCGCTATCCGCTCGTGTTCGAGATCGACGAGTTCCGCTGCATCTTCTGCGGCTACTGCCAGGAGGTGTGCCCCGAGGAAGCGATCCACGTGGGGCGGCACTACGAGAACTCGGAGTACAGTCGTGAGGGGTTCGTCTACGATCTCGAGCGCCTGATGGCCCAGACCCATCCGGTGAGCGAGCTGTGGGACCCCATGGATCCCAAGGGGGAGTAGATGACCCACAACGAGCTCCCGCTCTTCTACGTCTTCCACTTCTACCTCTTCGGCATCCTGGCCATCGCGTCCGCGCTGGCCTTCGTGACCCGCAAGAGCCCGGTGGCCGCGGCGCTCTGGCTCGTCAACACGATGTTCTGCCTCGCCGCGATGTACGTGCTCCTCGACGCCCAGTTCATCGGCGCCATGCAGGTGCTCGTGTACGCGGGCGCCATCATGGTGGTATTTCTCTTCGTCATCATGCTGCTGAACCTCGGCCACGCGTCGGACCTGGCGGATGCGCGGGGCATGAGCTGGAAGCTGGTGGCCGGCTTCATCGGCCTCGCGCTGCTGGCGCAGGTCTTCGCCGTCACGCGAGCGCGGGTCCCCGAGGCGCTCGCCCTGCCCGAGAACGCGCTGGCGGGGCAGTTCGTGCGCACCGGGGCGATCGCCCCGGTCGCCGGCCCGCTGTTCAACGAGTACCTGCTGGCGTTCGAGGTCACGAGCGTGCTGCTGCTCGCGGCCGTCGTGGGCGCCGTCGTGCTGGGCAAGCGGAGGGAACGGACCCGTGC
>JBJMOZ010000023.1:0-5669 GCA_045803465.1 Gemmatimonadales bacterium
AGCAGATCCCGTCCACGGCGAACAATAACCTGCAATAGCGCCACCCGCGGTTCATGGCTCCGGGTCGAAGACCTCTTCGACCCGGAGCCATTTGCAGTCGTTCGATGGGCCGTTCCTCAGCTCGTGGCGGCCCGCCGGGCACTGCGGGCCGCGCGGCCGAGCGCCTCGGCGGCCTTGTCGCCCAGCGACTCCTTCACGGGCGCCACCAGCTGGCTGAGCGTCATCGCCACCGAGCGGCTCCCTGTTTCCCGCAGCTGGGCGAGGATGCCCACCAGCGCGCGGCGCAGCGGAGCGGCCATGCGGAGCTTGGTGACGCGACCCTCCAGCAGGTCGTGCCGGCGCGTCTGCGCGCGCGCGGCGGCCGGCGGCTCGAGCTGCAAGTCGAGGGTGACGCGCGCCGTGAGCCAGACGGCGAAGAGGCCATCCCGGGTCGGCCCTCGAGGCGCGGCGGCCAGCAGTGCCTCGAAGGCGGCTAGCAGCTCGCCGGTCACGCGGTCCAGCGGGCGAGGGCGCCCATCACGTCGGCCGGCGTGATGTCGCGCAGGCAGCGGTGGTGGCCGAGTGGACAGACGGGGCCGCCCTGGGCGGAGCAGGGGCGGCACGGAAGGTCGCGCTCGAGCACGGTGGCCGGCGCGCGGTACGGTCCGAACCCGAAGGCGCGCACCGTGGGGCCGAAGAGCGCCACCACGGGGGTGCGCATCGCGGTCGCCATGTGCATCACGCCGGTGTCGCCGGCGATCACGGCCTTGGCGCCGGCCAGTGCCGCGGCCGTCTCCTGCAGCGAGAAGAGCCCGGCCGCGCTCCGGCCATGGGGACCCGCGGCGCGCGCGATGGCTTCGCTCGCGGCCACGTCCTCGTGGCCGCCGACCACGAGCAAGGCGCGTCCCCCGGCACCAAGGTCGCGTGCCAGCTCGCTCCAGTGCTCCACCGGCCAGCGCTTGCTGAAGTGCGCGGCGCCCGGCGCCAGCACGACGTATCGCGTGTCCCCCAGCCCGTGCTGCGCCAGCCACTGGCCGGCCCGCTGCCGCGACGAGGGCGACAGGTGCAGTTCCGGCGGATCGCCGTCGGGCTTCACGTCGAGCCCGCGCGCCGCCTCGAAGAACCGCTCCGCTTCCGGCCTGGCGTCGAGGTACAGGTTGCGCTTGAAGCGGATGAGCGCCGCTCGCGCCGCGCGCCGCTTGCTGTAGCCGCGCCACCGTCCCGGCACCATGAGTCGCAGCATCCGGCTGCGAAGCACGCCGTGCAGGTCGAGCAGGTGCGTGAACCGGCCCGCCCGAAGCCGCCGCGCGAGGGTGCCGAGGGGCTCCTCCTTCGGGTCGAAGACGATCAGGTCGTCGAGCGCCGGATGGTCGGCCACCAGCGGCGCGAACGCGGGCCGGGTGCAGTAGACGAGGTGTGCCTCCGGATGCCGGCGGCGCAGCACGCGCAGGAGCGGCGTGGTGAGGATCACGTCGCCCATGCTGCTGAGGCGCAGGAGGAGGATGCGGGGTGGGGTGCGGGGCACGTCGGAAGGTAGGGCGGGATGACGGGATGGCGGGAGGGCACCGCCATTCCGCCGACCCGCCTAGATTTCCTCCATGCCACGTCCCCGCAGCATCCTCTGGGTCGACGACGAGGTGGACAGCCTGACCGCGCACGTGATGTTCCTGGAGGATCAGGGCTTCACGGTCGACACGAGTGCGCACGGCGACGACGCGATCGTGATGTTGCAGCGCCAGGCGTACGGGGTCGTGCTGCTCGACGAGCACATGCCCGGCCGTCGCGGGCTCGAGCTGTTCCGGGCCATCCGCGCCATGGACAGCAGCCTGCCCGTGGTGATGGTCACCAAGAGCGAGGAGCCCGAGACGCTCAAGGACGCCATCGGCGCCGAGATCTCGGATTATCTCGTGAAGCCGGTCAATCCCCGCCAGATCCTCTCCGTCGTCACCCGCCTGCTCGAGGGCGATCGCATCCGGCAGCAGCGGCTGTCGCGCGACTTCGCGTCCCGCTTCCGCGATCTCGAGGCGCGCCGTGGCGAGGACCTCGGGTGGCGCGAGTGGATCGAGTTCATCGCCGAGCTCGCCGAGTGGGAGGTGAAGCTCGGGCAGGCGCAGGAGCCGGGGCTGCAGGAGGCACTGGCGCAGTTGCAGGCGAGCCTGCGACAGGACTTCGCCAAGTTCCTGCAGCGCAACTACGCCAGCTGGCTCCGGGAGGACCGCAGCGACCGTCCGCCGCTCTCGGTGGACGTGGGGGCGGAATTCCTGCGGCCGGTGCTGCAGGCGCACGGCAAGGTGCTCTTCATCGTGGTGGACTGCCTCCGCCTGGACCAGTGGGCGATGATCCGCCCGCTCATCGCCGAGTTGTTCGAGGTGGAGACGGCGCACTACTTCTCGATCCTGCCGACGGCCACGCCCTACGCGCGGAACGCCATCTTCAGCGGCCTCTTCCCGGGGGAGATCAAGTCGCGGCACCCGCGCTGGTGGAGCGAGGAAGACGAGCCGAGCATGAATGCGCACGAGCACGAGCTGCTCACGGAACAGTTGCGCGAGCTCACGGGCGGCCCGGTGCCGGTGCGGTACGAGAAGGTCTTCAGCGCGCAGGACGGCGAGGCGCTGGTGCGGCGGCTGCCGGCGCAGCTGGCGCAGCCGGGCGTGACGGCGCTGGTGTTCAACTTCATCGACCAGCTCACGCACGGGCGCTCGGAGAACCAGACCCTGTTCGAGGTCGCGCGCGACATGCAGGCGCTCCGCACCCTGACCCGCACCTGGTTCGAGCGCTCGCCGCTGCTCGAGGCGCTGCGCGAGGCCGAGCGCCGCAACGTGCCGGTGCTGCTCACGACCGACCACGGCTCCATCCACTGCCATACGCCGGCCACGGTCTTCGCGCGCCGCGACGCCACGGCCAACCTGCGCTACAAGTTCGGCGAGGACATCCGCGCGCAGGAGCCCGAGGCGGCCATCACCGTCGACGACCCGACGACCTACGGCCTGCCCGACCGGGGGGCCGGCACCCGGCTGATCCTCGCCACCGGCGACCGGTTCTTCGTGTATCCCACGAAGCTGCGCGAGTACCAGGCGCGCTATCGCGGCGCGTTCCTCCACGGCGGCGTGACGCCGGAGGAAGTCGTGCTGCCGATCGCGCTCTTGCTGCCGAGGCGCGGCTGACCCGGCGGGATTTCGGGCGGCTGTTCGCCCTCGTCCGGCCCCACCGCTGGCAGCTGCTCCTGGCGCTCGGGTGCAGCGTGGTCGGTTCGCTGCTCGACAGCATCACGCTGGTGACGGTGGTGCCGCTGCTCAAGCAGCTCTTCGGCACGGCGGGCGTGCTCGCGTCCGGCGACACCGCGCTCGAGCGCTGGCTCGATCGCCTCACCCAGCCCATCCTCGCCGGCACCACGGCCGACCAGGCGCTCGGACGCATGGTGCTCGTGCTCGCCGCCGGGCTCCTGCTCAAGAACGTCGCGACCTACCTGGGCCAGCAATTGTCGGTGCGGGTGCAGGAGCGCGTCGTCGCCGACCTGCGCACGAAGCTCTTCCGCCACCTGCTGGCGCTCGACTTCGACTTCCATCGCCGCAGCCGCAGCGGCGAGCTGGTGACGCTCGTCATGCAGGAGGCCGGGCAGGTCAAGAACGCGGTGACGAGCTCCATCATCTCCGTGGTGCGCAATGCGGTGTTGATCCTTGGCACGTTCGTGGTGCTGTTCTCCATCTCGCCGCGGCTCACCATCGTCGCGTTTCTCGCCATCCCGCCCGTGGTGGTGGGCCTGCGATTCCTGCTGCAGCGGCTGCGGCACCATGTGCGCATCCGCACCCAGGAGAACGCGGCGGTTGCCGCGCGGGTGAGCGAGCGGCTCAGTTCGGTGCGGCTGGTGCGGCTCAACCTCGCGGAGCAGCAGGAAGGCGCCACGTTCGAGCGCATCGCGCGGACGTATGCGAAGAAGGTGGAGCGCACCGCGCGGTTCGCGTCGCTGACGGCGCCGCTCACCGAGGTGGCGGGAGCGCTGTCGGTGATCCTGATTCTCTACGCGGGCACGCATCCGGAGCTGCTCGGACTCGCGAGCCCGCTGACGCCGCAGGTCATCATCGTCTTCCTCATGGCGTCGCTGCGCCTGACGTCGCCGTTCAAGGGGCTCTCGAGGGTGCAGGCCGACTGGGCGCAGGCCATGGCAAGCCTCGACCGCATCAGCGCGCTGCTCGACCGGCCGCCGGCGGAAGTGGATGTGCCCGGAGCGGTGGAGGCGACGTTCGCGCGCGATCTCGTGTTCGACCGGGTCTCGTTCGCCTATCCGGGTGGGCCGCCGGTGCTGCACGAGGTCTCGCTCAGCCTCGAGCCCGGCCGTACGGTGGCGCTGGTGGGTCCGTCGGGGAGCGGCAAGAGCACGCTGGCCGACATGGTGCCGCGGCTGCACGAGCCCACCCACGGCGAACTGCGATTCGACGGCGTGCCGGCGCCGCGCTGCAGCCATGCCTCCATCCGCCGGCTGGTGGCGTTCGTGAGCCAGGAGACGATGCTGCTGCACGAGTCGGTGCACGCGAACATCGCCTACGGCACGCCGGACGCCACGCGGTCGCAGGTGGAGGCGGCCGCACGCGCCGCCAACGCGCACGAATTCGTCTCGTCACTGCCGCAGGGCTACGACACGGTGCTGGGCGAGCGCGGCTCGCGCCTCTCGGGTGGACAGCGGCAGCGGCTGGCCATTGCCCGCGCACTGCTGCGCGACGCGCCGGTCCTCGTGCTCGACGAGGCCACCAGCTCGCTCGACGCGGAGTCCGAGCGCCTGGTGCAGGATGCCGTCGAACGCCTCATGGAGGGACGGGCGGCGCTCGTCATCGCGCACCGCCTGGCCACCATCCGGCAAGCGGACGAGATCCTCGTGTTGGAGGAGGGCCGCATCGTGCAGCGAGGCACGCATGCGAGCCTGCTCGCGGAAGGCGGACTCTACCGGCGCCTGTACGAGTCGCAGTTCCGCGAGGAGCCGGTGGCGGTCCTTGGGGAGGAATCACCGTGACGTCCCCGTGGGCCGGCCGGCGGGTGCTGCTGGTCGATGCGGTGGATCACGACCCCACCGGCCACGCCCAGCTCCGGCGCCGCGCGCTCGAGCGACTGGGCTGCACGGTGCACGCCCTCGACCTGCGGCCGCGCACCGGCCTGCTGGCGCGCTGGCGGGCGGGCACCGTCGCCACGCGCCTGTCGCAGTCTCTGCTGCAGCATCAGCCCGACCTGGTGCTGGTGCTCGACACGACGCTCATCCCGGTCGGCCTGCTGCTGGAGCTGAAGCGCGAGGCGAAGGCCGCGTGGGCCGCCTGGTTCATCGGGGACACCTGCACGCTCGAGGACATCGAGTCGGTGGGGGCGGCATACGACACGATCTTCGTCCCGGGGTCGGACCTGCTCGAGCGGGTGCGCGGTCCGTCGATGCCGCCGGCGCTGCACCTGGCACCCGGCTGCGATCCCTCGGTGCACCGGCCGGTACCGGCGCGCGACCAGTTCCGCGCCAACGTGGTCTTCGCGGGCGGCGCCACGCCGTATCGTGAGCAGTGCCTTACTGGGCTGGTGGAGTTCGGCCTGGCCATCTGGGGGCCGGGCTGGCGACGCACGGGCCTTCGGGACTATTGCCGGGGCGAGGAGACGCGGCTCGAGGACTTCGTGCGCGCCTACTCGGGCGCCACGGTCGCCGTGAACGTGCATCGCGT
>JBJMOZ010000330.1:0-4804 GCA_045803465.1 Gemmatimonadales bacterium
CTCGTGTATGTCGTGGGCGTCTGGACCGCGGCCGACCTGCTGCGCGGCGAGCCGGAGGCGGCGCCCGGCACTTCAGGCGTGCGCCGCGGCGCGGCTGTGCTCGCGGGCCTCACCTTCCTGACGGCGGTGGCGGGCGCGTTCGTCGCGGGTCTCGACGCGGGGAAGGCGTACAACACCTTTCCACTGATGGGCGGCCGCATCGTGCCGGACGGCTACCTGCAGCTGACGCCCTGGTGGCGCAACCTCTTCGAGCACGTTCCCACCGTGCAGTTCAATCATCGCCTGCTCGGCGTCGCCACCGTGGCGGTGGCGCTCTGGCTGTGGTGGTCTGCGCGTCGCGCCCCGGTACCGGGGCCAGCGGTGCGGCTGGCCGGAATGGCCGGCCTCGTCGCCCTATTGCAAGCGGGACTTGGAATCACCACGTTGCTTCTAGCCGTCCCGGTCCCCGTCGCCGTACTCCATCAGGCCGGCGCGGTGGCGCTGCTGACGCTGTCCATACTACTGATGCACTCCCTGCGGCCCATCCTCGTGCGCGACGTGCTCGGAAACCCGGCACTGGCCACTGCGCCTTAACGTTCCTTCATGCAGACTTGGACTTGCACTCAGGGTCCAACCGTTTCATTAGATCCTTCCTCACCCGTCGTGTCCGCACAACTGTTCTTCCCTTCGCGATCCGGAGGACGTCGATGTTCGGATCCACCTATGCCACGAAGCTCGCCCCGGGCGAGACCGTCGGTGAAAACCTCGTGCACCGCGGGGTCGACCGACGGGAGTTCCTTGCGTTCTGCCGCGACATGTCGATCGTGCTGGGGCTGGGCACGGCGGCGACCCCGAAGGTCGCGAAGGCCCTGCAGGCGGTGAAGCGCCCCACGGTGATCTGGCTGGAACTGCAGGAATGCACGGGCTGCGTCGAGAGCATTCTCCGCGCGAACGATCCCACCATCGGCAACCTTCTTCTCGACGTCATCTCGCTCGACTACAGCGAGACGCTCATGGCCGGCGCGGGCCATCAGGTGGAGCAGGCGAAGGCCGACTCGATGAAGGCGAACAAGGGCTCGTACGTGCTGGTGGTGACGGGCTCGATTCCGCTCAACGAGAACGGCATCTACGCGATGGTCGCGGGACGCACCGCGCGGGATACGCTGATCGAGGCCGCCGAGGGCGCGGCCGCGATCCTGGCGGTCGGGGCGTGCGCGCACTTCGGCAGCGTGCAATCGGCGAAGCCGAACCCGACGGGCGCGGTGGGCGTCCGCGACGTCATCAAGAACAAGCCCGTGCTGACGATCGCCGGCTGCCCGCCGGTGCCCGAGGCGATCACGGCGACGGTGGTGCACTTCCTCACCTTCGGCTCGCTGCCGAAGGCGGACAGCGAGGGCCGGCCGCTCTTCGCGTACGGCGCCCGCATCCACGACCAGTGCCCGCGTCGCGGCCACTTCGACGCCGGCCAGTTCGTGAACGTCTTCGACGACGAGGGCGCGCGGCAGGGCTGGTGCCTGTACAACGTGGGCTGCAAGGGCCCGCAGACGTTCTCGCCGTGCCCGATCTTCCAGTGGAACATGAAGACGAGCTGGCCCATCGGCGCCGGGCATCCGTGCATCGGGTGCACCGAGCCGTACTTCTGGGACACGATGACGCCGTTCTACCAGCGGCTGCCCGACGTGGGCGGCTGGGGCATCGAGCGCAACATCGACCGGGTGGGCGTCACGCTGGCCGGCCTCACGCTCGCGGGCATCGGGGCCCATGCGACCTGGACCGCGGTCGACAAGATGCGCCGGAAGCGGGAACTCCCGGTGGTCACCGAACCCCGCGGCAACGACCCACGTGGAGGCGAGACGCATCATGGCTAGGCAGAAGATCGTCGTCGACCCGGTCACCCGGATCGAGGGACACCTCCGCATCGAGGTCGCGTCCGACAATGGCCGCATCGAGGAGGCCTGGGCCACCGCCACCACGTTCCGCGGCCTGGAGCTGGTGCTGCAGGGCCGCGACCCGCGCGACGGCTGGGCATTCGCCCAGCGCATCTGCGGCGTGTGCACCACGGTGCACGCGATCGCGAGCTGCCGGGCGGTCGAGGACGCGCTGGACATCGAGATCCCGGCGTGCGCGAACATCATCCGCAACCTCGTGCTCGGCATGCAGTTCGTGCACGACCACGTGATGCACTTCTACCACCTCCACGCGCTCGACTGGGTGGACGTGGTGAGCGCCCTCAAGGCGGACCCGAACGAGGCGGCGAAGATCGCCAAGTCGATCTCGGCGTGGCCCACCAGCGACGCGGCCTACTTCAAGGCGGTGCAGGATCGCCTGAAGAAGTACGTGGGCTCGGGGCAGCTGGGCATCTTCGCCAACGGCTACTGGGGCCACCCGGCCTACAAGCTGCCGCCCGCGGTGAACCTCATCGGCGTGGCGCACTACCTCCAGACCCTCGAGTGGCAGCGCGACGCGGTGCGCCTGCAGACGATCTTCGGCGGCAAGAACCCGCACCCCAACTTCCTCGTGGGCGGCATGGCGTCGGCCATCAACGTCGACGCGCGCGCGACGATCAACGGCGCCCGCATCGGCGAGCTGCAGGACATCATCGCGCGGGCCGTGGCGATCACCGAGCAGGTGTACTGGCCCGACCTGCTGGCCATCGCGAGCTTCTATCCCGAGTGGACGAAGATCGGCGGCGGCACGCAGAATCACCTCGTGTACGGCGAGTTCCCGGTCGACATCCGGGACACCAACTCCTACTACTTCAAGCCCGGCGTCATCCTCGGCAACAACCTCAACGAGGTTCGGCCGTTCGACGAGAAGCTCATCCGCGAGCAGATCACCGCGTCGTGGTACGACTACCCGGCGGGCGCCCCCGAGGAGGGCCTGCATCCGTACGAGGGCGAGACGATGCCCAAGTACACCGGCCCGCAACCGCCGTGGGAGTACCTGCAGGGGATGGACAAGTACACGTGGATGAAGGCGCCGCGCTACGACGGCCTGCCGATGCAGGTCGGGCCGCTGTCGCGCATCCTGGTGGCGTACGGCCAGGGGCACCCCGACGTGCAGGGGCTGGCGAAGGAGACGATGGACCGGCTGAAGGTGGGCCCGGAGGCCCTCTTCTCGACGGCCGGCCGTACGCTCGCGCGCGGCATGGAGACGGTGCTCATCGCCCGGCAGCTCAACCGGTGGCTCGGCGAGCTCGTGGCGCGCATCAAGAGCGGCGACACCGCGACGTTCAACAAGTCGAAATGGGAACCGTCCACGTGGCCGAAGACGGCGCAGGGCTTCGGGCGCGCCGACGTGCCGCGTGGCGCGCTGGGCCACTGGGTGCAGATCGAGAACGGCAAGTTCAGCCGCTACCAGGCGGTGGTGCCGAGCACCTGGAACTGCTCGCCGCGTGACGCGAAGGGCCAGCTGGGGCCGTACGAGGCCGCGCTGACCGACAACCACCCGCTGGTGAAGCCGGACCAGCCGCTCGAGATCATCCGCACCATCCACTCCTTCGACCCGTGTCTCGCCTGCGGCGTCCACGTGCTGGACATGCAGGGCAACACGGTCACGGAGGTGAAGGTGCAATGACCACCACGCCGCACGCGCAACCGATCGGGCCCGCTGGGCCCGCATCGGGGCCGGATACGATGCTCGGGCGCCGGATCCCACGCGCCTCGGGCGATTACCGCTGGGTGTACCTGTGGGGTCTGCCGCTCCGGGCGATGCACTGGATCGCCGCCATGTCGATCGCGGTGCTGGTGGTGACGGGACTCTACATCGGCAATCCGTTCGGGATCGCCGGCTCGCCCCAGATCGGCCCGCTGATGTCGCGCGTGCGGCTCCTGCATTATCTCGCTGCGGTGTTCCTCGCCACGACGGGCATCGTGCGTGCCTACTGGCTCATCGCGGGCAACCGCTTCGAGCGCCTGCCGGCGCTCTTCCCCCTCCGCCCGCGCGACCTCAAGAACCTGTTCAAGATGGTGAAGTTCTACGGGTTCATGTCGCGCATCGAGGACACGCCGCATTACCTGGGGCACAATCCGCTCCAGCAGATGAACTACACGCTGGTGTACGTGATCACGTCGCTCGAAGTGATCACCGGCTTCATCATGTTCGGCCTGGCGTGGCCGACGGGCACGATCTACAAGCTGACCAACTGGCTGGTCCCGCTCTTCGGCGGCATCCAGAACGTGCGCTTCGTGCACCACGCGATCACGTACTTCTTCCTGATCTTCATTCCGGCGCACATCTACCTGTCGTTCCGCGCAGACACGGTGGAGGGCGGCGGCACCGTCTCGTCGATCATCACGGGAGGGCGTTTCTTCGATCCGGGGCACGAATACGAGGATGAGCACGCCTAGGACGAGGGTCATCGGGCTCGGCAGTCCGATCATGGGCGACGACGGCTTCGGGCTGGCGGTGCTGGCCCGGCTGGAAGCGCGGTGGCACCTGCCGGAGGACGTGGAGCTGGTCGACGGCGGGACGTGGGGCATGTCGCTGCTTCCCACCATCGAGGACAGCGATCACGTGCTCTTCGTCGATGCCATCAACACCGGCAGCGCGCCCGGCACGATCGCGGTCATCGAGCGTGAACAGCTGCCGAAGTACTTCATGCTCAAGCTGTCGCCGCACCAGATCGACATCCGCGAGGTGCTGGCCGCGTGCGAGTTGCGCGGGACCCTCCCGGACGTCACCGAGGCCTACGGGGCGCAGCCCGAGATCATCGACATGTCGACCGAGCTCTCGCCCGCGCTCGCCGCGCGGGTGGACGAGGTGGCCGATCTCGTCGGGGCGCGTCTCGGCCGTCTGGGCCACGCCTGCCGGCGCATCGACTGAA
>JBJMOZ010000334.1:0-18391 GCA_045803465.1 Gemmatimonadales bacterium
GTTACCGCGGAACCGAGCCAGGTTCTGGATGCCAAACGAGAAGTCGAGCTCGTCGTCGGTCTCGAACCGCTTCTTCTGGGTCTCGGTGAGCACCGAGTAGGCCAGCTTGAGCGTGTCGGTGGGGTTGAGCACGTCCGCGCACGAGTTGGCGTTGGTGATGTCGCCGTCGATGCGCAGCTTGGGCCGTTCGCCGGCCGTGATGTGCAGGTCGGAGGCCTCGCGCTCGATCATCTCCTCGAGCAGGACCCTCAGGTTGACGCTCATGCCGCAGTCTCCTTCACGACTTCGTCGAGGGTGGTGGTCCCGCGCTCGATCTTCTTGAGGCCGTCCATGCGCAGGGTGAGCATGCCCTCCTGCACCGCGATGTCGCGCAGTTCGGTGGAGGAGTCCCCGCGCAGGATCGACTTCCGCACGGCCGGCGTCAGCGCCATGACTTCGTACAGGCCCGCGCGTCCCTTGTAGCCGAGGCCACCGCAGGTATCGCAGCCCTTGCCCTTCATGAACTTGATGTGCTTGATCGCGTCGAGGTCCACGCTGAGCGACTTGAGCACCACCTCGGGATACGTCGTGGGTTCCGCGCAGACCTTGCAGATCCGCCGCACGAGCCGCTGCGCCACCACGAGGTTCACCGCGCTGGCCACGTTGAACGCCTCGAGTCCCATGTCGATGAGACGCGTGATGGTGCTCGGCGCGTCGTTGGTGTGCAGCGTCGAGAGCACCAGGTGGCCGGTGAGCGCCGCCTTGATGGCGATGCCGCCCGTCTCGAGGTCGCGGATCTCGCCGATCATGATGATGTTCGGGTCCTGCCGCAGGAAGGCCTTCAGCGCCGCCGCGAACGTGAGCCCGATCTCGGTGCGCACCAGGACCTGGTTGATCCCCATCAGGTTGTACTCGACGGGGTCCTCCGCGGTCATGATGTTGGTCTCGATGGTGTTGATGCGCTGCAGGCATGAGTAGAGCGTCGTGGTCTTGCCCGAGCCCGTCGGGCCCGTCACGAGCACCATGCCGTAGGGGTTGAGGATGGCCTTCATCAGGTCCTCCTCGGCCTGCTTCTCGAACCCGAACTTCGTCAGGTCGAGCGTCAGGTTGCCCTTGTCGAGGATTCGCAGCACGATCTTCTCGCCGAACAGCACCGGCAGCGTCGAGACGCGGAAGTCGATGACCCGGTTCCCCATCTTGAGCTTGAGGCGGCCGTCCTGCGGCACGCGGCGCTCGGCGATGTTCAGCTGGCTGAGGATCTTGATGCGGCTGGTGAGCGCGGCCTTGAGCTTGATGGGCGGCTTCATCACCTCGAGCAGCGCGCCGTCGATGCGGTAGCGCACCCGCAGCTCGTGCTCGAACGGCTCGATGTGGATGTCGCTCGCGCCCCGTCGCACCGCCTCGGTGAGGATGCCATTGATGAGCTTGACGACCGGCGCATCGTCGATCTGCGCCTGCTGCGCGCTCTCGTCGTCCTCGTCGGCGAGGACCTCGACGTCGTCGTCGGCTCCCTCCATGTCCTTCAGGAGGTCCTGCAGCTGCTGCTCCGCGCCCGACGCCTCGTAGTGCTTCTCGATGAGCTGGCGCAGCATCACCTCGCCCGCGAGCACCGGGAACAGGTCGTAGCGGGTGATGAACTTGAGGTCGTCGAGCAGGCCGTGATCGCTCGGGTCGGCCACGGCCACCGTGAGGGTCCGGCCCTCGCGCTTCAGCGGCAGCACGATGTGCTTCGCCGCCACCTCGCCCGGGATCAGCTTGAGGATCCGGGGGTCGACTTCGAATTTCGAGAGGTCCACGGCCGGCATGCGGAACTGGCGCGCGAGCAGCTTGGTGACCTCCAGCTCGGGCACGAGCCCCAGCCTGGCCACCGCGTAACTCAGGCGCTGCTTCGATGTCCGCGCCTCCGCCTTGGCCGACTGCAATTGCTCGCGAGTCAGCAGTCCTTCCTGCAGAAGGAGATCACCCAGCAGATCGGCCCCTACCGCCACCGATGCCATCGGCCGTGTCGTATCCGTGTCTGAAAGTGATTGTCTGACAAGGGGATAGGATGAACCTAGACCCCCGCGACGAGGCGTCAAGGCGCCCCGACTCCGCTCCACAGCCGCCGTGCAAGCGCAAGGGAGATGCCGGGTATCCGGGCGAGGTCCTGCGGAGACCGGAACGGGCCGGCGCTGTCTCGAAACTGGACGATGCGACGAGCTCGTGCAGGGCCGATGCCGGGCAGGCGATCCAGGGCGGCCGCCGTGCCGGTGTTGAGGAGGTCGGGGCCGGACGGGGGCGAGATGGTGGGCTGGCGCGTTGGCGGGAAGGGGTCGGAGGAAAGAATGCCGGGAGGCGTGCGGGCGCGACGCAGCCCAACCGCGGCCGGCTCCTCCGGGGCGGCGGCGATGGCCCGGCGGCGCCCCGTGTCGGCCAGTTCCGCGAGGTCGGCCGGCCGGCCGGCGAACGCCACGTGTGGGGCGATGCGCCCGAGCAGTCGGGTGCCGACGCCGGGTACGCGATCGAGACCGGCCAGGGAGCCGTAGGGACCATTGCGGGCCCGGTCCTCGACGATCCGGTGCGCGAGGCCCGGGCCCACGCCAGGTAGCCGCCCCAGTTCCTGGGGTCCGGCCTGGTCGGGATCGACCCACTCCCCCGCAGCGAGCGGTCGGGCGAGGTGCGCGAGACTGTCGCGCCGCGCGAGAGCGGCATGGCCGTCGCGGGCCCCGAGGATGGTGATGGCGCCCGGCGGCGTGCCGCGGGGCACGAGAGCCGCGCGGGCCGCGTGTCCGGCAACCGCAAGGGCGAGGAGCAGCAGGACGGCGCGGCGTTCGGGGGACATGTGCCGCACGATGGGGGGTCGCGGGCACACAGGCGGGATCGGATCGATGCGCGGAGGGGCGGAAAGGCGCAGCGGCTATGGCCCCCGAGCTACTTCTCGCCCGCCTTCCGTATGACCGCCATCGCCACGTCCCCCACGATCTGCAGGCTCTGCGCGCTAACCTTGTCGAGCGTGTCGTCCTTGGTGTGCCAGGCGGGATAGTCGAAGTCCACCACGTCGATGGCGCGGATGCCCACGCGCTGCAGCGGCACGTGATCGTCGGTGAGGGTGTGCTTCGGGGAGTCGATGAACGTGCCGGCGTAGCCGAGCGACTTGGCGGTCTCCCAGACGCGCGACACGACTTCGGGCGCGCCCAGCATCGAATTGCCCTCGGGATAGATCTGCAGGTCCTTGTCGCCCACCATGTCGAACAGGATGGCGTAGAGCGGCGTGTTGCCGGGAACCTGATGCTGCGCGTAGTACCGCGCGCCGATGAGCGTCTCGGTGCTGTCCTCGAAGCTGCCCCAATCCTCGCCGTCGGTGAAGAGCAGGTCGACGCCGATCGTGGGGCGCTGCCGCCGGAGCGCGTCGGCGACGCCCATCAGCACGGCCACACCGGAGGCGCCGTCGTTGGCGCCGGGCACCACACCCGAGGAGTCGGTCGAGAGCGGCGAGTCGGTGCGCGGGCGGGTGTCCCAGTGCGCGAGGTAGAGCACGCGCTCGGACGCCCCGGGGTTGAACCGGGCAATCACGTTCCGCAGCTGCAGCTTCACGCCCTTCGCCGTGACGTGCTCCCAGTCCTGCACGATCACGGTGTCGGCCCGCGCACGGGCGAGGGAGTCGAGCCATCCCTTCATGCGCTCGTGTCCCGGCGTGCCCGGGATGCGCGGCCCGAACGCCATCTGCTGCTCCACGTAGCCGAATGCCGCGGCCCCGTCGAACTCCCGGGGCGGCGGCGCCTCCTTGCAGGCAGCGAGCAGGACGAGCGCGAGCGCGGCACGGCGCGGGAATCTCATCGGGGGCCTCGGGGCCTCAGCGGTAGTCGCCGGAGAACAGCGATACGGTGAACGTCAGGAGCAGGAAGATCTGGGACGTCTTGCGGTCCAGATGGCGCAGCTCGTTCGTGGTGTACCCCACCTGCAGCCCGACCGTCATCGTGCTGACGATGTCGGTATCGAGGCTGCCGCGGAACTCCTGCCGCCGGGTGTCCGAGATGACCTGGCAGTCGGCCGCATCCCGTCGCTGCAGGCACTGCTCCGCGCGGCTGAACAGCGCCGTGAAGGTGGAGCGCGCCAGTCGCTTCTGCCGGCCCACCCGGAACGGCAGCTTGAACGGCATGCTCAGCGTGGCGGTGAGGTCGTTCTGGTCCAGCTCCGTCGTGCTGCCGTTGGTCTTCGTCTCCTGCCGGGTGTCGTTGAGCGACGCCAGGGCGTTGAGCCCGTTGCGGAAGCCCAGCTGCAGCTCGGGGTTGAGCGATCTCGACTCGTTGGCCGTCTCCGCCACCGAGCCGGAGGCACTGGGCTGCAACGTGCTGCCGCGGCGCTCGCGCAGGCCCGCCGCAACCGTCAGCAGCGTGAGCATGCCCTCCCGGAAACTGCGGGTGAAGCGCACCGTCCCCGACGGCCATTCGCGCTGCGAGATGGTGGCCACGAGGAAGCCTTCGTTCACCTGCTGGTAGCGCTGGGTGACGAGGTCGGAATAGTTGATCGTCGCCGTCAGGCCGAAGGGGAAGTCGAGGCCGGTGTTGAGCGTGGTGCCCTCGGTGGCGCTCGCGCCGAGGGCGCGGCGGCCCTCCTGCTCGAGGAACTGGTCGAACGCGCCCAGCGCCAGCTGGTAGCTCAGCGACGGCGTGAAGGTGGCGAGGTCGTAGGACGAGAGGCGGTTCTTCGTCCACGCCACCTCCAGCGGACGGAAGCGGCGCACCAGCGACGCGATGCCCGAGGTGTCGCCGGCGAGCAGGCGCAGGCCACGGCCATAGTCCACCGAGAAGCCCAGCTCGCTGACGCGCGAGTTGTTGTAGGTCTGCGGCAGGAAGAAGGCGCCCGCCGAGTCGTCGCCGAACTCGCGCACGACGCTGCGCGAGTTGAGCGAGCGCAGGAGCGAGAAGCTGCTGCTGGTGCGCCACCGCGGCCGCAGCCACGACGCGATGCGCGGCTGGATGGCGAGCGTGGTCGAGATGCGCCGATCGCGCTCCACGCCCACGTCCATGCCGAGGAACGACTGGCGCGACGACGTGGCGAGGCGCGCGAGCGACGTCGTATCGCCGTAGTCGCGCAGGTCGCGCGTGCTCACCCAGTCGCCGCCCAGCGTGAGCATGCCGATCGGCTGCCACGTCATGCCCGCCTGGTTGCGCCAGAAATGCGTCAGGGCCAGCGTCGGCACCACCTGCGCATCCGACGCGCGGCGCAGCGGCGTGGCGTAGGCGAAATAGTCGGCCTGGTCCCGGCTGAGCCCGCTGGAGAACCGCACGTTGGACGGGAGCAGGCTGACGGCCGGCCGGCGCAGCGCGTTGCCGGCCTCGCTCTGCCGCAGGAAGCGTGGCAGCGAGGCCACCAGCTTCTCGAGGCTGAAGTATTTCTGCTTCGGCGCGGGCGTGTAGTTGTAGGCCAGGTTGAGCGTGTAGTTGTCGTTCTTCGCCTGCGAGAGCTCCGTCGTCGCGCGGCCCTGCGTGAGGGTGCCGGCGAGCGTGAGCGGATCCACGAACGTGCGCAGCCAGCCGTTGCGGCTCCGTATCGACCGGCGGATCACGAGACCCAGCGCGAGCGCATTGCTCTCCGGCTTGCGCAGTCCCGGCAGCGCGTCGCCGGCGATGTCGGTGCCCGTGATGAGCTCCGGGTCGACGTTGGTGCGCGCGTACGTGATGGTGAGCGGCATGAGCAGCCCCATCGAGGCCGGCAGGAAGCGGTCGAGCCGCACGTTCGACGCGAGGTTGAGGCCGCCGGTGGACCGGAACGTCGGCTGCGCGCCGATCTGCCGGAACTGCCCGTCCACGCCGGCATAGAGCACCGACAGGTCGGCCACGTCGGAGGCGACGAAGCGTCCCTCGAGCGCGTATGCCGCGCCGGTCTGCGCCACGGGGTCGGAGAGGCGCACGTCGTCGATCCACACCTCGGTCGAGTCCACCGTGCCGGCCGCGGTGCGGATGATACCCGCCGCGATCTCCTGCACCGAGGCGAGGTTGGGCGGGTTCACACCCGGACTTCCCACCTGCACGAGGTAGTTGCCGTCGCATGCCACGTAGGCCAACGGATCGCCGCCGCACGTGTCGGCGCCCGACGGCGCGTCGCCGTTCAGCCAGCGTGTCTCCACCAGCGCCCTGAGCCGGGCCCAGACGGCGAGGTCGACCTTCACCTCGGGCTCCCATGCCTCCGCGCCGCCCAGGGCGCGGAGGTTGGTGCGGTACAGGTAGAAGTTGCGGTCGTCGCTGCCCACCTTCACGAAGCCCTGCAACTCCCCCGACTCCCAGCCCGGCGCGCCCCGCCGGCCGCGCATCCACACGCGCAACTGACGGTAGCCCAGAAACCGCTGTGGTCCGGAGGGAAACCGCAGGTATGCCTCGGCGCGCGTGCCCTGCGTGAGGCCGCGAGCGATGAGGCGCAGCGAGCGCTCGTTCACCTGCGTGCCCAGCTGGCCGCCCACCTGGTCGCGCCGGTCCACCGACGCCACCACGCCCGGCGGCGAGACGTAGCCCAGGTCGGTGCTGTCGGTGGTGGAGATGATGGACGTGACCACTTCGCCCGTGGGCTCGGCGGTGGAGCCCGAGAGGCCGGCGATCGGCGCGTCGGCGCGGCGCACCCACGGCGAGCCGACGAAGCGCACGCGGGCGAGGGCGAACCGCGCGACCTGATCGGGCCCACCCTGATCGGGGGCGGCCACCGTCACGCGCAGATGCTGGATGAGGCGCAGGTTCGGCGCGCCGATGACGGCGTCCGGGTTCCGCAGCGGCACGCGATAGAGCCGCCAGCCCGCGCCCGTGTTGGGATCGACGACGCCGACGCGCGCGACGAAGCGCGGGTCGCCGAGCGGCACGACGAAGCGGAAGACGTTCTCCGTCGACCCGCGCGCGTCGAGCGTGTTGTCGCCGTCGAGGTCTTCGGTGCTCAGGAAGCCGTTGCGCCGCGTGCATCGCGCGCTCAGGTCGCCCCACGGAAAAACCGGCACGGCGGAGCTGAGCTGGAGCTCGCAGAGCGGGAAGTTCTCGAACGCCCCTTCCGGCGTCTGCACGTCGGGCAGGTCGCCAAGGATGCCGAGGTCGTCGGACTCGGCGTTGAAGATGCCGTTGGACCGCCGCTCGGTGTCGAGCACGCCCTCGCCCTCGTAGCGGCGCCCGCGATAGAGCGTGTCGCCACTGGCCTGCGGCAGCAGCGAATCCGGCGCGACGGCGAGGGCGTCCTCGCTCACGCTGCCGAGATCGAGCACCAGGTGGGTCTGTGCGACGTCGGCCGACTTGGCGCCGTCCTCGTACACCCAGAACTCCAGGAATTCGTTGCGGGTGAAGTCGGTACCGACGGAGCTCAACGATGTCTGGAACGAGCGCCAGCGCGGCCGGCCCGGCCGTTCGGGCTGCGTCCAGCGACTGGTGTTGTTGCGCTGCACCACGCCGCCGGCCGTGTCGGCATGCAGCGTCAGGTACATGACCGTCTCGGCGATGGTGGACGTGCCCGCCGTCTGGATGTTCGGGTCGATGTCCTGGGCGAAGATCTGCAGCGATCCGCCGCCGGGGTTGGGGATCAGGTTCTGCCAGATGAGCTGCACCGCGTCGGCGCGATCGAACGTGCTGAAGCCGAGCGTGGGTGGCAGCCCGTCGCCGCTGGACGGGATGCTGCCGAATTCCCACGCCGACTCGCGCAGCGCCACCGCGATGCCCGACTCGCCCTCGAACTCCTCCAGGTAGGCCTCACCGGAGCGGTTCGGGTCGGGCCGGCTGAAGGCCACCTCCGCGTTCAGGTCGAGGAACGACTCCGCGGCCGAGCGCGACGGCAGGATCGAGTTGAGGAACCGGCTCACGCCGGTGGGCCGGAAGTGCAGCTCGGTGTTGGCGCCGGCGATCAGGTTGGCGGAGGCCTCGAAGCCCAGCTGCGGCCGGTTGTACGCCGACTGCTCGCGCTGGTAGAGCGTCATCACGTTCACGACGCCACGCCGGCCGAGGTCGTAGCGCCCCGAGACGCCGTAGATGGATGTCGGCGCGATCGCGAACACGCCGCGCTCCTCGAAGCGCGCCGTCACCGTCTGCTGGCTGGTACCGAAGAGCTGGTCGGGATTGAGGAACGTGACCTCGCCCGTCTCGTACGAGATGCTGTAGTCCACGCCGCGCTCGAGCACCCGCCCGCCCACCGAGATGCGCTCGCTGCCCTCGCGGATCTGCAGCGCGTTCAGGCTCAGCGTGGAGCGGTCGCCGGCGCCGGCGGAGTTGTAGCGCAACCGCATCTGGAAGGTGGACGGTGGGCCCTGCGTGAACAGCAGGTAGACCGGCGTGCGATAGAGCGAGTCGGATCGCTCGGTCGGCTGCAGGCGCGTGGGATCGGCGAACGGCTGCAGGTTGGGAAAGACGAGGAACGCCTCGCGCACCACGGCGTCGGCGCCGGGATCGCGCACCCGAGGGAAGAGGCGGTTCTCGCGGTCTACCACGTTGGCATCGGTCGGCACCGAGAGGCCCAGCGCGGAGAGGTACGTGCTGAAGGGGCTCGGGGCCAGCGGGCGCTCGGACCGGTTCACCGTGAGGTTCACCTGCAGCGACGCGACGTCGAGGTCGCGACCAGCGACACGGTAGACGTTGCGCATCTCGTGATGGAACGACGGCTGCTCGGGGCCCACGAGCGGCTCGTTGATCATCTGCAGGCTATCCACCGTGCCGCACGTGTTGCCCGCCACCGCCGGCGGCTGGCTCGGGAAGCTGCCCACCTGCGAGCCGTCCTGCCGCACGTAGCTCACGGCGAGATAGTCGGCGCGCGTGTCCACCCGCTGCGCGAGCGCCACCCAGAGGCCCGAGGGATCGAGCCAGTAGTCCACGCCCGAGACGAGCAGCTGCCACTGCACGGGTCCGAAGGTGCGCGCCGTGCCGCCCTGGCGCGCGCAGGCGGGAATGCCACCGAGGTTGGGATCGGCCGAGCTGTTGTTGCCCTGCGGCACGCGATAGCGGTAGATGCGCACGTCGGAGGGCCGCTGTCCCGGCGCGAGGCGCAGCGTGTCGAGCGTGAGGACGTCGACGGCCGGGAAGTTGGGCAGCGTGCGCGGATCCACCACCCAGAAGAAGCGGCCGTACTCGAAATCGAGGTCGCGCTGCGTGCGGTCCTGCGGCGTGACGGCGGTGCCGCCGATGCTGAAGGTGCGCTCGGCGACGGCGCTGCCCTTCTGCGTGGCCGCCATGAGCTGCAACTGCACCGCACCGGCCTCGAGCAGCGTGTTGACGCCGAAGTTGTTGGTGGGCAGCGCGGCGGCGAGATAGCGTGACGGCGGAGGACGGAACGCAACGCTGCCCACCTCCACGCGCCGGACGATCTCGTCCTCGAGTCCCTCGTAAAAGACCTGGATGTTGTTACTATTGCTGAAATCGCGCTGGGTATCCCAGTCGACGTTGAGGCGCAGGCGCTGCCCGATCGTGCCGCCCGACCGGACGCTCAACTGATTGTCGATGCGCGGTCCCGTGAACCCGGTGCGGCAGCCGCTGGCGGGATCGGCCAGCGCGAACGCGGTGCAGCGCTCGTTGCGCAGCCGGTCGGTGCGGATCTCGAGGCGGATGGTGCCGTCGAGATTGAGGTCCACGACCTTGCGCGAGATGCCGAAGACGCCCTTCTGTGCCAGCGCCGCCTCGGTGGAATCCTGTGCCTCGGTGGCCACGCCGTAGAGTTGCAGGAAGAGCAGGTTCCGGGTGCCCACGGCCCGCGCCGAGTCGGCGCTCGCGCCCAGGGCCTGCTGCCAGCGGGCGTTCGCGAGCGAGGGCAGGTAGCGGGGCCCGGCGAGCCATGGGGCCGTGAAGGCGGGAGGCGCAGTGAGCAAATAGGCCCGCCCCGACGGCACGCGGACCCCGATCAGACTGGTATCGGCCGGTGCACGGCCCAACTCGACCTGCGCGCCTGCCGGGGCCGCGAAGGCGGCAAGCAGGGCGAAGGCGACGAGGAAACGCGCCACGCTCAGGGAGTCACCGGATTTGGCATAATGGACGAGAAGCGCTGAAGATATATTCCGACCCGGACCCCTACAACCGCCCTTGCGTCTCCTTTCTCGCTACATCCTGCGCCAGCTGGCGCTGCCGTTTCTCTTCGGCCTCCTCGCGCTGACGGGCATCATGCTCCTCAACGTGATCGGGCGGAAATTCGGCGCGTTGGTGGGCAAGGGTCTGGCCTGGTCGGTCATCGGCGAGGTCTTCCTGCTGAGCGTGCCCTTCATCCTCGCGATGACGCTGCCGCTCGCCGTGCTGGTGGCCACGCTCTACACCTTCAGCCAGCTCACCAGCGACAACGAGATCACCGCCATGCGCGCCGGGGGCGTGAGCACGGTGGGCCTGCTCCGGCCCGTCCTGCTCTTCGCCGCGGTCATGTCGCTCACCACATTCGTCTTCGTGGACCAGGTGCTGCCGCGAAGCAACGTGCGGCTGCGCAACCTCTACTTCGACATCGGGCGCAAGAAGCCCACCTTCTCACTCACCGAGCAGGTGGTCAACAAGATTCCCTCCTCCGAATTCCACCTGCGCGCCAGCCGCATCGATCCCGGCTCCGGCCGGCTCCTCAGCGTCTCGATCTACGATGTGGGCCTCGCCGACCGCCGCCGCGTCATCTACGCCGACAGCGGCGTGATGGGCTACGGCCCGGGCGGCAAGGACCTCGTGCTGCGGCTGTGGAAGGGCGCCATCCAGGAGGTGAACGCCAAGGACCCCGCCGCCTTCGAGCACACCGCCTTCGAGGTCCAGGACATCCGCGTCGGCAACGTGTTCGACCAGCTCGAGCGCTCCGACGCCCAGCTCGAACGCGGCGATCGCGAGATGAACACCTGCGAGCTGCTGGGCGTCGTGGACAGTGCGCGGTGGGAGTCGCGGGATGCCACCACCCAGCGGAACCGCATGACTCGGGACGACCTGCGCCTGCTCCTCGGGCTCGCTCCCCCGGACGCGCCCCCCGTCCAGCCGCCTTCGGGGCCTCATCGCTCGGGATATTGCGCCCTCTACGGCGCGCTCGGCGGCTTCCTCGCGAAGGAGACGGCGACGGACTCGACGGCTGCACAGCCCGCAACCACGCCGGGCGGCGACGCCGCGCCGGGGATCCCGCTTCGCGCGACATCGGGCACGGTGACGCCGCCGAAGGCCACGCCACCCGCCCCGACACCCACGATCTCGCAGATCGGCCGGGTCGCGTCGCAGCGGGAGCGCGAGGACCTCGGGGCCCAGCGCGCCGCGCGCTATCTCGTGGAGGTGCACAAGAAGTGGGCGCTCTCCTTCGCCTGCTTCCCGTTCGTGCTGCTCGCCGTGTCGCTCGCGCTGCGCTTCCCGCGCGGTGGCATGGGCCTCGTCATCGGCGGCGCGATGTTCGTGTACGCGGTGTTCTACGTGGGTCTCACCGCGGGTGAGAGCCTCGCCGATCGCGGCGTGGTCTCGCCCGTAATGGCCATGTGGAGTCCCAACCTCATCCTGCTCGGCATCGCGGTGGTGGGCCTCATGCTGGTGCACCGCGAATCGGGCTCGACCCGCGGCGGCGATCTCAGCGAGGTCGGCGACGCCCTGCGGCGACTCATCCGGCGACGGCGGCGCGCGTGATCACGCTGCTCGATCGCTACGTCTTCGGGCAGTGGCTGAAGATCTTCCTCGTCACGGCGTGCGGCTTCCCGCTCGTCGCGACGATGATCGACCTCACCGATCGGCTCAAGACGCTGCTCGACCGCAAGATCGCGTTGAACGACATCGCCCTCGGCTACCTGTACGCGATTCCGGAGAAGGTCTACGAGGTCATTCCCGCCGCGGTGCTCGTCGCCACGGTGTTCACCGTCGGCACGCTGGGCCGCAACTCGGAGCTGACGGCCGCCAAGGCCGGCGGCGTGAGCTTCCACCGGCTCACCCTCCCGCTCTATCTGGGCGCGCTGCTCGCGGCGGGGCTCACGCTCTTCGTCGAGGAACTGTCGCCCATCACGTCGTCGAGGAAGCTCGAGCTGCACGGCGACAAGAGCCGCGTCTCGCCGCAGCGCTACAACTTCGTGTTCCGCGCCGATCAGGGCTGGATCTACACCATCCGCACGCTCGACACGAGGAAGTCGATCATGCGCGAGGTCGTGCTGACGCGGCAGGGCACGGGGCTCGGCTATCCCTCGCTGGTCGTGAGCGCCGACAGTGCCGTCTGGGACAGTACGGGATGGCGGCTCCTGCACGGCTCGAGCCGCAGCGTCGCGTCGGGAGACGAGCAGGCGTCGTTCGGCTTCGCCGAGATGCGGCTCGCCGTCTTGCACGAGACGCCCGAGGAACTGCTCGCCGAGTCGAAGAAGCCCGAGGAGATGCGCTACGCCGAGCTCGGCCGCTACATCTCCGCGGTGGAAGCCTCGGGCAACGACGCGGGCCGCCTGCGCGTCACGCGCGCGCTCAAGCTCGCCATTCCGGCCACGTGCTTCATCATCGCGCTCTTCGGCGCGCCACTCGCGATGACTTCGTACCGCTCGGGCACGGCCGTCGGCATCGGCATCAGCCTCGCGACGACGATCGTCTTCCTGCTCCTCGTCCAGCTCTCCCAGGCCCTTGGCGGCAGCGGTCTGGTGAACCCGACGTTCGCGGCGTGGCTGCCGAACCTGGTCTTCGGGGCGACGGCACTGGTGCTGCTCGGAAGAGCGCGTACGTAAGGACTGGAGACCGGGACTATGCCGCCTGCTTCGCTCCCGGCTTTCTCCGCCACAGGAAATACACCGGCAGCCCCGCCAGGATGATCGCGAACGTGATGCCCGTGTCCTTCGGCGTCGTGATCAGCGCATTCAGCACCATCCCCACCGACGCGAGCAGGAAGAGCAGCGGCACCACCGGGTAGCCCCACGTGCGGTAGGGCCGCTCGAGGTCGGGGCGGCGCTTGCGCAGCACGAATACCGTCGCCACCGCGAGGGCGTAGAAGGGCCAGATGCCGAGCACGAACTTGTCGGCGAGTTGCTGGAAGTCGTTCAGCAGCGTGTACACGACGCCAAGCAGCGTCGCGAGGCCGATGGCGGTGGATGGCGTGGCGTAGCGCGGCGAGATGCGGGCGAGCGGCTTGAAGAGCAGGCCGCGATCGGCCATGGCGTAGAGCACCCGCGGGCCGGTGAGCATGGAGCCGTTGCACGAGCCGAAGCACGACAGCATGACGAGCCCCGCCACCACCGCGCCGCCCATGCCCGCGAACGTGGTGATGCGATCGGCCGCGAGCGACGCCACCAGCGGCGCGGCCGCCATCTCCGGCAGCGGCACCAGGTAGAGGTAGGCGACGTTGAGCAGCAGGTAGATCACCATGATCGCCGCCACGCCGAAACCGAGCGCCAGCGGCAACGTGCGCTTCGGGTTGCTCACCTCGCCGCCGACGAACGACAGGTTGGACCAGCCGTCGTACGCCCACAGGATCGGGATGAGCGCGCTGGTGAACGCCGAGAACGCGATGCCGCGCGGGAACGCCGGCTGGAAGTGCCCCCAGTCGCCGCGGCCGGCCACGAACGCGAGCAGCACCAGCATCGCGAGCGCCCCGTACTTGGCGATCGTGGTGACGTTCATGACCCGCGAGGCCGCCTTGGTGCTCAGGTAGTTGAGCAGGCCGATCAGGGCCACGAGCCCTGCGGCCACGTACTGAACCCCCCGGGCATCCAGCGGTACGAAATAGCCGAGGTATTCGGCGAAGATCGTCGAGATGGCGCCCAGCGCCGAGGCGCGCACCACCACCAGCTCCGACCACCCGTAGAGGAACGCCGGGATGGGTCCGAACCCCTCGAGGATGTAGGCGAAGATGCCCCCGGAGCGCGGCAGCGCCGCCGCCAGCTCGGCCACCGTCAGGGCGCCGAACAGGGTGATCAGCCCGCCCACCACCCATGCCAGCATCATCGGACCCGGGTCGCCGAGGCGCGCAGCCACGCCGGCCGGGACTCGGAAGATGCCGCTGCCGATGGTGGAGCCCACCAGGACCGCCACGGCGCTCCACAGGCCCAGCTGGCGGGGCAGCCGCTCACCCCAGGCATCGCGCTCCAGTCCGGGCGCGGGCTTCGATACGTCAATCACGAATGAATGCCTCGGCTTGCCAAGTGACGCAGGAAATTCGATCTTTCCCGCCCCGGATCACCCGGGATGACTTCCCCCGCAGGAGCCCAGGATTGACTGCTGTGTCGGAAACGGTGCCGCCGGGCGGCGGCCGTGCAGGCGAGCGTAGATCCATTCTAGCCGCGCTGTTGAGCCTCACCAAGCCGCGCGTCATCTCCCTGCTGCTGGTGACGGCCGTCGCCCCCATGTACATGACCGACCGGGGCGTGCCCTCACTCGCCCTGGTGGGCTGGGTGCTGCTGGGCGGCTACCTGATGGCCGGGGGCGCCAACGCGATCAACATGTGGTTCGACCGGGACATCGACGACAAGATGTCCCGCACGAAGCTCAGGCCCCTGCCGGCCGGCCACCTCACGGCGGGCCAGGCGCTGACGTTCGGCATTGCGCTGGCCGCGACGGCGTTCGCGCTCTTCTGGACGCGCGTGAACCACCTGAGCGCCTGGCTCGCTCTCAGCGGCCTCCTCTTCTACGTCTTCGTCTACACTATCTGGCTCAAGCGCACGAGCACGCAGAACATCGTCATCGGCGGCGCGGCCGGCGCCGTTCCACCGCTGGTGGGCTGGGCAGCCATGACGAATTCCCTCGACCTGACCGCGATCTACCTCTTCGTCATCATCTTCTACTGGACCCCGCCGCACTTCTGGGCCCTCGCCCTGCTCAAGCGGCGCGACTATGCCAAGGCCGGCGTCCCGATGCTGCCCGTCATCCGCGGCGAGCGGCGCACCAAGGTGGAGATGCTGGTGTACGCGCTGCTGCTCATGCCCATCACGCTCCTGCCCGCCGCCTTCGGTGCGTTCGGCATGCTGTACGTGGCGGCGGCCGTGCTGCTGGGCGCACGGCTGCTGTGGTATTGCGTCAAGCTGCTGCGCGAGACGCAGATGCAGGGCACCGAGTGGAAGATGTATCGCTACTCGCTGCTCTACCTGGCCCTCCTCTTCCTCGCGATGGCGGTGGATCGGCGCCTGCTGCCGCACCCCGTGCCGCCTCCCGCCGTCGAGTCGGTGCTCATCCTCGATGCCCCGCATCCCGCCGGCACACCGCTGCCGGGCATGCCCGGATCGGGAACGACGGCCGGTGCGGAGCACGGCGCGACGCACTGAGCCGCAACGGGGCCGGATGCACGAAGGGGCGGACGCCGTTGTGGCGTCCGCCCCTTCGTCGTTCCGTGCGCCTCAGCGCTGGATGTTGCCCGAGTAGAAGTCCACGTTCAGGAAGCGTCCCGCGTCGCGCACCGCATCCTCGGTGAGGATCTCGCGCCAGTCCTGGCGCGGCACCTCGTTCGGGTCGTTCGTGTTCATGATGCGGTACGTCCCGAAACCGTTGCTGAGATCGCTGAAGATGTACCAGTACGCGCGGCCGCGCGTGTAGCGCCACACCTCGTACGGCGGCGCCTTCGACTCGGACGGACGGCGCAGCACGTCGTCGGGCGCGCCGTAGCGGGCGTAGACGCGGCCGCGAGCCGTCCTCCAGCCGGGCACCTTCCGCTCGCCGTAGTTCCTGTTCGCCATCGCGATGCCCTCGTAGAAGCGCTCGCGCGCCTCGTTCTGGGGCGTGCCAGGCGTCGGGTCGCGCTTCTGCCAGAAGGTGGCGAGGAAGCGGCGCTTGGCATCATCGGAGAGCGTCTTGTCCCACGCGCGCAGCTCGTTGCCCTCGGCCACGTAGAAGATCGGCGCGAACGCCGTGTCGAGTGCAGGGCCCTGCATGTGCCTGAAGTATCCCTCGTCCGTGTTCTTCTCGGCGGCGAGGCGCATCGTGTCGCGCGCCAGCGTCTCCTCGAGCGGCGCCATCACCAGCTCGGCGCTCCGCTCGAAGCGCTTCGACGGCAGCTCCACCGCCACCTTCATCTGGTACTGGCCCGGCGGCAGGCCCTCGAGATCGAGGCTGCCCTTCAGGAGCCCGCCGCCCTCGGCGACGCGCACCGGTGCGGGCGGCGTCTGGAGGATCGACTTGCCGCCGGCGTCGAGCACCGACACCACCATGGTGCCCGCGGCCTCGGCGCCGCCGTTGTACGCCTCGAGCAGGTAGACGGCCTGCGTGCGGAGCGGCGTCAGGCGGAGCCGTGCCGCGGCCGCGAAGAGCGTGTTGCCGCGCCGGATCTCGCCGGCCCGCGGCACCGTGTCGCCGGCCTCGGCGACGCGCATGGAGGAGGCGAGCAGCAGGTCCGAGGCGTCCGGCGCCGACGCGAAGCCCTCGATGGGCGCCGAGCCGGTGAGCTGCCGGCCTGAGGTCGAGTCGACCACGTCCACGGTGACGCTGTACTTCCCCGCCGCCACCGCGAAGTCGATCATGTCGAGCCCGAAGGCGCCACTCACCTTGGCGCCCGCCGGCGCGTGATTGCGCCAGTTGTCGCTGTGCAGCGTGAGTCCCTGACCGTCGAGCACCTTCACCGCCACCTGATAGGACAGCTGTCCCCCGGACGGCTCCATGAAGGCGTACGGGATCTGGATCAGCATCCGCACGCGCGTCTGCCCCTGGTTCTCGGCGCGATAGAAGCGCAGGGCCCGCAGGTCGAGGGATTCGGCGGTCTGGGCGGCCAGCGTGCCTGGGATAAGCACGCAGGCGGCCACGAGACTGGCGAGGGTGAGTCGGACTCGGGTCACGATCAACTCCGGAACGGTGGTCTCAGGCGGCGGAAGCGGGAGGCATCGGCCGGCACGCGTGGGGACGTTGGCCGCCCCCATGAAACACACAGGCGGGCCCCCCGGAGGGAGCCCGCCCGTGCCTGCCCGCATCGGATCAGAACCCGAAATCGAGCGAGAAGAAGTTGGTCCCGCCGAGGATGCCCATGTAGCGGTAGGCATAGTCGAGACCGACCCGGAACTTGCCCGGGGTCTGGTAGAACAGGCCGCCACCGAAGGCGACGCCCTGCAGGTTCTCTTCATCTTCCAGGCCGGTGTCGAGGGTCTGGACGTCGAAGTTGTTCGCCGACTGGTGGCTGTAGCTGGCGCGGAGCGCGGCGCCGAACCCGGTCTCGCCGAGGTTGCGGAATTCCGCTTCCGTGCCGAAGCCGAAGCCGGCCTTGCTGTTCACGGGCTGGTTGAAGTCGCCCATGAGGGTCCAACGCGTGGCGGACGCCGCGACGAGGTCGTAGGCGAGCGCCACACGGAAGATGGTCGGCAGGCTCCAGTCCTTGGTGCGATACTGGCCGGGCTGTGGAATGTTCGGCACGGTCGGGACGCCGATGACCGAGTCGCGCGGCACGTCGACGTTCAGCGCGGTGCCCGAGTATTCGATGTTCGTGCCCAGGTTCTGCAGCGTGAACGCGAACTGGATCGGGTGACCGCCGAGCGTCGAGTGGAAGTTCGTGCCGAAGTCGACGGCGAAGGCGGAACCCTTGGCGTCACCGAGCTGATCGAGGATGATCTTGCCGGTGAGGCCCGCGCTGAACCGGTCCGAGAAGTTCTGCGCGTAGGTGGCGCCGACGTACGTCTGGTTGACCGAGTACACGGCGCCGGTGCCGTCCGGCTGCTCGACGGTGTAGACCGGCTGGTCGCCGAAGCCGAACGTGCCGATGTGCACGCCGAACGCCTTCGAGCGGCCGCCGAACGGCAGGACCACGCCGCCCCAGCTGTACCGCGTGTCGGCGACGTACTCGTACGTGCTGACCTGGAAGCCGGCTCCGCGCGTCATGGCTGCGCCGGCCGGGTTGTAGTAGAGGGCGCCGACATCGTTCGCGATGGCGGAATAAGGCGAGCCCAGGGCGGCGCCACGGGCATTCGCGCCGAGGAGCAGGAACTCCGCGGCGGTGGTGCCGTAGCCGGTGTTGTCAGTGGTGTTCTGCGCCGCGAGGCCTCCCGGGACGAACCCGAGGAGCAGCGTCGCCAGAGTCCACCGCACTGCAATCGAATCTCGCATGCTTCCGATCTCCTGATGGGAAGGTGTGGGGCCCGAAGACCCCACTCCGTGCCGTGGACTACTGGGCGAAGTTCACCACGGTGAAGCGACCGACGCGACGCGCATCGCCCGACTCCAGGTGGTAGAAGTACACGCCGGACGCGACGACCTGGTTGTTGCGATTCCGCAGATCCCAGGTGGCGGCACCGCCAAGCTCGGTCGACTGGTGCTCGATCACATCCACGAGGATGCCAGACGACGAGTAGATGCGGATGATCGCCTGGGCCGGCAGGTTCACGAACTTCAGGACCTTGTTGTCCGTGGTCTGCTCGAACTGGTTCGTCACGTAGTACGGGTCCGGCACCGTATGCACCCGGGCCAGATCGTTGTTCGTGACGGCCCGCGTTGCCGTTGCCGCATTCACGACGTAGTCCACGGAGAGGCCCGGAACCGCGGCCACCGCCGGACGCACGGTGTATCCATAGCCGCTCGGCGTGGCCGTGCTCGGGTTGTTCGTCGCCGTGACGAAGCCAGCCGTC
>JBJMOZ010000005.1:0-3504 GCA_045803465.1 Gemmatimonadales bacterium
GGGATCGAGTTTTCCGCCACGGCGGCCAAGGCGGCGCGCGCGCTCGGATACCCGGTGCACTGCGGTTCGCTCGAGGAGGCGCCGCCGCCTGGGGGCCCGCTCGACCTCGTGGTCGGCTGGATGGTGCTCGAGCATCTGCACGAACCCATCGCGGCGCTGCGCAAGCTGGCCAGCTGGTCGGCCCCGGGGGCGCACCTCGTCGCCTCCGTCCCCGACGCGGCGGCACCCGAGTTCCGCGCCTTCGGAGAGGACTGGTATGCCCTCCACCTGCCTGCGCACCTCTTCCATTACACGCCACGGACGCTGCGTGCCGTGCTCGCGGCCGGTGGATGGACGGTGCAGCGCCTGCTCTGGCACGACAATCCGAACAACCTGCTGCTGAGCCTCGATCATCGCTGGCGCGCGCGCGGTCATGCGGTCCGCGCGGACCTCGCACGGGCGATGGCAGCGGGTGCGCGCTGGCCGCGCGCGCGCTTCGTCCTGGGCAAGTTGATGGGCGCCACGCGCACTTCGGGGCGCTTGACCGTCTGGGCGACGCGCACGTGAGCACACCCGTCGTCGGCTGGATTCCGCGCACGCGCGATCCGCGCGTGGCCAGCGTGCGCATCCGTGGGCTCGCGCCGATGCGGGCGCTGGCCCGCATGGGATGGGCATCCGAGCAGTGGGTGCCGGGTCGACGCTACGATGTCGTCGTCTTCGTGAAGCGCTTCGACGCCGAGGCGGTCGACATCGCCGCACGGCTGCGAGCGCAGGGTACGCGCGTGATCACCGATCTGTGCGACAATCCGTTCTACAACCCGAACGGGCTGGCGTCGGTCGCGGAGATGGCCGACGGCGTGCGACGGATGGCGGCGCACAGCGACCTGCTCGTGACGTCCTCCGATGCATTGGCGACGGTGGCCCGCGAGGAGCTTGCCGGCGGCCCGCCGATCGTCGTGATCGGCGATGCGCTCGACGAGGGGCTGAGCGAGCTCCGTCCAGGCCTGGGCGACCGGGTCGCGGGCCCGGCGGCATTGCGCCGGCTACGTCGATGGACGGCGGCCCGCCGTGCGGAAGGCCGCGTGCCGCTCGTCTGGTTCGGCATCCACGGCGGCCCGCAGGCGCCGCATGGGATGGCCGACCTCGAGCGCATCCGGCCGCAGCTGGAGGGCCTCGAGTCGTCGACACCAGTGTCGCTGACCGTGGTGAGCAACTCGCACTCGAGGTTCCGGGACATCCTGGGATCGTGGCGCTTGCCGGTGCGCTACGTCGAGTGGCGCCCGAGCACGTTCGCCGATGCGCTCGGCGTGCACGACATCGCCGTGCTGCCGGTGAGCCGGAACCCGTTCACCGACTGCAAGAGCAACAACCGGGTGGTCACGGCGCTGTGGGCTGGATTGGCGGTGGTGGCCGACGGCATCCCGAGCTATCGAGACTTCGCCGATTGCATCGTGCTCGACGACTGGGATGCGGGGCTCGCCCGCTATCTCGCCTCAGCTTCCACGCGCACGGCGGACGTCGAGACGGGCCGCCGGCGCGTCGCGTCCGACTGGCGCCTCGATCGCATCGCGGCGCACTGGCGAGCGCTCCTCGCCGCGGGCGAGCAGACGGCGGCGAGCCACGCCGCGGCGAGTGCCACGCGATGATCGAGGCGTTCACCGACTGGTTTCACAGGACCCGCGTGGATGGCCGGCCCTGGCTGATCCTCGGGAAGGGCCCGTCCTTCGGCCGGCTGGCCGAGTTCGGCCCGGATGGCTTCCGGCTGCTCAGCCTCAACCACGTGGTGCGCGAACTGCCGGTCGAGGTCGCGCACATCATCGACCTCGACGTGGTGGATGCCTGCGCGGACGTGCTGCAGCGTCATGCGCGTGTGCTCGTGATGCCATGGTATCCGCACGTGCGCAACCGTGTCGGCCGACTCACGCTCGAAGGCATCGTGCCCGGGCACCCGGTGCTGGCGCGCCTGGCGGCGGAAGGGCGCCTGCTCTGGTACAACCTCTCCACCGCGCCTGACGCGCGACCCGGGTCGCCGGTGGTGCCCGTATCGTACTTCAGCGCGGAGGCCGCACTCGGGCTTCTGGCGCGCTCCGGTGCACGTGTAGTGCGCTCGCTGGGCGTGGATGGCGGGACCGCCTACGGTGCGGCGTTCGACGACCTGAAGGAAAAGACCCGACTCAACAACGGGCATCCGAGCTTCAATCTTCAATTTGCCGGCATTGCGAGGAGCATCATGACGACCGGAGTGGACTACGCCCCGCTGACTGTGGAATCGCCCGTGCGGGTGTATGTCGGCAGCCAGGAGGCACAGATGCTGGCGGTGAAGGTGCTCGAGCACTCGATCCGCAAGCACGCGAGCCTCTCGGTCGAGGTATTTCCGATGCACCAGGCGCACATCGAGTTCCCGACGCCGCGGGAGGTGAGAAACCGGCCGCGGACGCCGTTCTCGTTCCAGCGCTTCACGATCCCGCAGCTCGCGGGCTACCACGGCCGGGCGCTCTACGTGGACTCGGACATGCAGGTCTTCCGCGACGTCCGCGAGATCTGGACGCTGCCGTTCCAGGGCGCGCAGATTCTTGCCGCGCGCGAGCCGGGCGAGTCCGGGCGGAAGCCGCAGTTCAGCGTGATGCTGCTGGACTGCGATGCGCTGACGTGGAATCCGGAGTCGGTCGTCGCCTACCTCGATCGCGGCGAGTTCACCTACGAACAGCTGATGCATGAGATGAAGCTCGCCAGTCACCGGGCCGACATCCCGCCGGAATGGAACTCGCTCGAGCGCTTCGAGGAGGGAAGGACCGGCCTGCTGCACTACACCGACATGACGAAGCAGCCGTGGATCTCGGCGGCCAATCCGCGCGGCTACCTGTGGGTCCGGGGGTTGCTCGAGGCGGTGGAGTCCGGGTTCATCACCCGCGACTACGTCGAGGAGCACGTGCGCCTCGGCTACGTCCGGCCGTCATTGCTCGTGCAACTGGACGAGCGAAAGGAAGAGCCGGCCACGCTCAGTCGGGCGGCACGCGCCCTGGACGACGGCTACGTGGCGCCGTACCAGCAGATGGGCCCGCACGGCACCAGCGGCGCTCCCTCAGCGCTGGGCCGCATCAAGGCGCAGCTTCGCCACCTCTACGAGTACAGCATCGTCAAGCGGGTCCTGCGCCGGCTGTCCGGCAGCACCGCCACATGACCCATGGGCGGGCCGGCGTGTCGGTCGTGCTGTGCACGTACAACGGCGCGCGCTACCTGCCCGAGCAACTGGACAGCCTGGCCCGGCAGTCGCTTCCCCCGACGGAGCTCGTCGTGCGCGACGACGACTCCACCGACGAGACGGCATCGCTCGTGGCTGCGTTCGCCGAGCGCGCGCCATTCCCGGTTCGCTGGACCTGCAACGCCGAGCGCCTCGGGCCGACCCGAAATTTCGGCGCCGCCATCGCGGACGCGACGGGCGAGTTCGTGGCCCTGTGCGACCAGGACGACGTCTGGCTGCCCGAGAAACTCGAGCGCGTCGTCGGCGCCCTCATGCGGGAGCCG
>JBJMOZ010000007.1:0-3385 GCA_045803465.1 Gemmatimonadales bacterium
CGGCGTCGAGACCAGTCCGTCGCAGGACCTGCTCGAGGGCGCGAAATGCCTCAGTACGGTCGAGGGAGGCCAGCGGCACCGCATCCTCGGCCAGTGTCTTGGTGAGCTCGAAGGCACCGTGCAGCTCGGTGCCGAGGCGGCCTCCGGCGGCCTCCACGATCGCCTCGCGCTCCTCGTCCCAGTGGCGCTCGATCCGGTCGAGCCGATGCTGCACGACCACGAGCAGCAGTGCCGCGAGGACAAGCAGACCGGAAAGCGCCTGCCGCGATGGGCGCCCAATACGCGGCAGGACGGCGGCCGTCAGCAGCGCGGTTGCCGCCGCCGACCATGCCCACACGTCCTCCGCGGCGCGCAACCACTCGCCCGAGAGAACGAGGGTCAACGCCAGTAGCGGCACCCACCAACGGATGCGATGAACGATCACGGCCAGGCCTGGCGTCTGAAGTCCCTTCTCCCCGCCGAGGCAATGCAGCGCTTCGCGGAGTGTCCCTTCCTGCTCGTTCCCGTAGGCGGCACTGCGCTGCAGAGTGCGCGCTTGCCCCTCGGCACGGACACGATCATCGTGGAGCACCTTGCCGACGACGTGTCGGCACGCCGGGGCATCGTCCGGGCGCCTGCGCTGGAGTACGGCGTGCATCCTGCCACGCGCGCGTCCGAGGGCGGCGTCGCCCTGCGCCGCAAGACGCTCCACCGGGTGGTCAACGAACTTATCGACTCGTGGGAGACGGGTGGAGGCGTGCGCCACTTCGTGTTGCTCACGGCGCTGGCCAACGAGGCGCACCTCGAGGCCCTCAGCACGATTCGGACCGAGGAAGCCGAGGTGCACACCGTGGACATCTTCGGGCTCGATTTCGAGCGCCGGCTGCGGAGCACCACGCCGGGGGCCCGCCTGGGTGAGCTGGTCACGTCGCTCATGATGCACATCGCGCCGGCGCTGGTGGGGCCCATGGCCAGTGGGCCGGCCTCGGAGAGCGTCGAGATGTTCGGCGACGGCGCAGTCTTCGCCTCCCCGCGCACCGGCCAGGCCGTCTATGAGTTCATGCTCGACCGGATCCTGCACCTGGTGGACCGCGCCATCGCCGAAGGATGAGGATGCCAAGGACGCTGGTGCTGCTCATGCTGGCCCTGCCCGTCTCGCTCGGAGCGCAGACCCGCTCGACGTCCGCCTACGTCGTCGCCCAGAACGGGCACGAAGTCGGCAAGGAACGTCTTACGCTCGATGCGCCGGGCCCGGGTCCGGCCAGCCGCCGCATCCGCGTCTCGGCCAGCACGCTGACGGGACGGCGATCGGAGGCAGTGCTCAGTCGTGACGCGGAAGGACGCTTCGACGCCCTGCAGATGGAGTTCACGGACAGCGCCGGCACCGAGATCATGCGCGCCGGCATCCGGGGCAACCGGCTCATCGTCACCTCATCCGGACCGACCGGCTACCGCACCCGGGAGCTGCCGGTCAGTGACAACGTCGTCCCGCTCGACGAAGGCATGCACAGCCTGCTGTACATTGCGGCCCGCCAGGCCACGCTGGCCGGACGCGCACTGACGGGGCTCTTCCTGCGCACCGGTCGGCAGGCCCGGTTCACCGCGACCCGCCGGGACATGGGTAGCCGTGGCAGTGCAGTAGATTTCCAAGGCGACATATCGGGACAGATGCTGCTCGACGCCGACGGCGGGATGCTCCGCCTCGACGTGCACTCCCAAGGCATCTCGCTGAGCCCGCTGCCCCGATGAGCTCTGGATAGCAAGCCCAAGTTACGGCACATCATAGGCTTAACAAGAGATCACGTCGGTGTTTCAAATTGCGTCTCAGCTTGAAACCTTTTCTCGGGGACGGCCGTAGATGGGCCGTCCCCTCGATTTTGCCCTTCACCCGGGAACACGCATGAACGTTCGGTGGTTCGCCCTCCTCGTCGCTGTGGTGGTCGTTCCGGAGGCCCGTGCGCAGCAGCAGGACACCACGCTGCTCGTACGCCCCGCGACGACCGCCACGCTGACGCTCTCCGAGGCTGTGGCCCAAGCGCGCGAGACCAACCCCACGTATCGGCAGGTGGTCAACAACGCCGAACCGGCCAATGCGGCCGTTCGGAGCGCATATGGCGCCTTCATCCCGAACGTCGGTGCCACCGGTGGGGTGAACTTCTCCGGCGCCGGCAGCCAGTTCTTCGGCGGCGAGACGTTCACCCAGCCGTCGAACTACGGCTCGACCTACCAGCTGGGCTTCGACTGGACGTTCAGCGGCACCACGCTCTTCGGGCCGTCGGCGGCGAAGGCGTCGCGCCGCGCCGCCGAGGCGGACGTCACCCAGGGCGGGCTGTCCCTGGCCGAGCAGGTGGTGACCCAGTACCTGAATGCGCTGCAGACGCAGGCCACGAGCGAAGTGGCGCGGCAGCAGCTGCGACGCAACCTCGACTTCCTGCAGCTGACCACCGCGCGGCAGCGGGTCGGCCAGACGTCGATGTACGACGTGCGCCAGGCGGACGTCACCGCGAACAATTCGAAGGTGGACCTGCTTCGCGCCCGCCAGGCCGAAGTGGACCAGAAGCTCGAGCTCCTGCGCGTCATGGGCGTGACGAAGGACCTGCCCATGGAGCAGCTGGCGCTCACCGACACCTTCCCCGTCATGGAGCCCACCTGGACGCTCGACGAGCTCGTCAAGGAGGCGGCCCAGAAGAATCCGGGTCTGCAGGCCGAGCGGGCGCGGGCCGATGCGTCCCGGGTGGTGCTGAAGCAGGCGAAGTCGACCTACTTCCCGTCCTTGTTCCTCAATGGCGGCTGGTCGGGCTACACCCAGCAGTTCTCCAACGTGAACGACCAGATCTCCGGAGCGCAGTCGAATGCGATCGCGGGCGCGCAGCAGTGCCGGGACGATAACGTCATCCGGGGCAACGTAGGCCTCAGCACGGTGCCGGACTGCAACGCCGCCTACGGCCTGGACCCCAGCGGGCTGCAGCTGCAGTCGTCGGTCTCGACGGCGATCACGGACGCGAACGACGTCTTCCCGTTCAACTTCACCAACAACCCGTTCGGCGTGAACCTTGGCATCTCGCTGCCGATCTTCCAGGGCTTCACGCGCGGCCAGCGCGTCTCCGAGGCGCGCGCCCAGCAGCGGAACGCCGACGAACAGGTCCGCGCCCTGGAGCTGCAGCTGCGCACCACGGTGGCGAGCCGGTTGCAGGCCACCCGGACCACGTTCGACGTCATCGCCGTGCAGCGCCAGAGTCAGGAGGCGGCGAGGCAGCAGCTCGCCCTGGCACAGGAGCGGTACCGCCTTGGCAGCGGCACCGTGCTCGAGGTGTCGGACGCCCTGAATGCCGTGACCGCGGCGGACGCCGCCTACATCAATGCCGTATCAGACCATCAGCGGGCCATCGTCGCGCTCTACGCCGCG
>JBJMOZ010000114.1:0-2983 GCA_045803465.1 Gemmatimonadales bacterium
GGGGTCGCGCCCGGCAGCGCCTCGTGCAGCGACACCATCGCGCCGATCACCATGCCGATCAGCATGTGCACCGCGGCGTGGCCCACCTCACCGCCCACCGTGCGCAGCTCGCGCGCGTGCTCGGCAAGCCACGTGGAGACGGCACCCTTCATCGCGTCGGGATCGCCCGGGATGCTGTCCACCACCCAGGTCGGAAGCCTTCCCCGGGAGCTCTCGACGATCTCGGCCATCTTCTGCAGCAGGCTGGAGAGGCTCCCGGCGTCGCTCCTCAGGAAAAGGACGATGCCCCAGAGGATCAGCACCAGCAGCGTGACGATCACGGTGGCGAGCAGGCCCACCGCGGCGAGCTTGCGGCCGCCGCCGCGCCACAACATGATCCGGGCGGCCAGGACGTGCACCAGCTCGTACACGAGCAGGCCCGCGAGCAACGCCGGGAGCAGGTGCAGCGCGAGCGTCGCCACCAGCAGCACGGCGGCGACGATCCAGGCCGCGATGGAGAATCGCAGCGCTGGTGCGGGGGTAGCCCCTCCGGGGACAGGATTGGAAAAGTCGGCCATCGTTCGACTCGCTCTCAGCGCAGGAAGAATCGGTAGGCGGGGTTGCGCGACTCGTCGGCGTAGTCGTAGCCCAGCTCGCGCAGGAAGCGGCGAAAGGCCGGGCGCCCGCGCGCCGGCACCTGCAGCCCGACCAGGACGCGGCCCACGTCGGCGCCGTGGTTGCGATAGTGGAAGAGCGAGATGTTCCAGTCGCTTCCCATGTGGGTGAGGAAGTTCATGAGCGCGCCGGGTCGCTCCGGGAACTCGAACCGGTAGAGCATCTCGTGGCTGCCGGCGCCCGCGCGCCCGCCCACGAGGTGGCGCACGTGCAGCTTGGCGAGCTCGTTGTCGGTGAGGTCGGTGGCGACGAGGCCGCGGCGCGCGAGGCTGCGGATCAACCGGCCGGTCTCCTCGCGTCCCGAGCTCGACACGCCGAGGAAGACGTGCGCCTGGGAGCCGGGCGCGTAGCGGTAGTTGAACTCGGTCACGCTGCGCTTGCCGAGCAGCTCGCACAGGCGCCGGAAGCTCCCCGGGCGCTCCGGGATGGTCACCGCGAGCACCGCCTCGCGATGCTCGCCCAGCTCGGCGCGCTCGGCCACGAAGCGCAGGCGGTCGAAGTTCATGTTGGCGCCGCACGCCACCGCCACGAGCGTCTTGCCCTTCGCCTTGCGCCGCTCCACCCAGCGCTTCATGCCCGCGAGCGCCAGCGCTCCCGCGGGCTCGACCACGGTGCGCGTCTCCTCGAAGGTGTCCTTGATCGCCGCGCAGATCTCGTCGGTGTCGACCAGCACCATCTCGTCCACCAGCTCGCGCGCGAGGCGGAAGGTCTCGCGGCCCACCTGCTTCACCGCGACCCCGTCGGCGAAGATGTTCACGTGGGCGAGCGTGACGCGCCGGCCGGCCTTGAGCGAGGCCTGCATCGCGTTCGAGTCCACCGGCTCGACGCCGACGATGCGCGTGCGCGGCGAGATGCGCTTCACGTACGCGGCGATCCCGGCGATGAGCCCGCCGCCGCCGACCGGGACGAACACCGCGTCGATCGGCCCGGAATGCTGGCGCAGGATTTCCATCCCGATCGTGCCCTGCCCGGCGATCACCAGCGGGTCGTCGTACGGATGCACGAACGTGAGGCGGCGCCGGCGCGCGAGCACCCGCGCGTGCTGCGAGGCCTCGTGATAGCTGTCGCCCTGGAGCACCACCTCGGCCCCGCGCGCGGCGACCGCGGAGATCTTGATTCGCGGCGTGGTGACCGGCATGACGATCACGGCCTTGCAGCCGAGGCGCTGCGCCGCCAGCGCCACGCCCTGGGCGTGGTTGCCGGCGGAGGCGCAGATCACGCCGCGTGCGAGGCTCGACGCAGAAAGATGCGCCATCTTGTTGTACGCCCCGCGCAGCTTGAACGAGAACACCGGCTGCTTGTCCTCGCGCTTGAGCAGCACGTGGTTGCCGAGTCGGCGCGAGATCGCGGGCGCGGGATCGAGCGGGCTCACGATCGCGACGTCGTAGACCCGCGCGGTGAGGATCTTCTCGAGGTAGTCGGGGGTTGCCATTGGCCCGCCAATATACAAGGTATCCTTCGGGCCCATGGACGCCAACGCGCTCAAGAAAGCGGCCGCGGAGGCCGCCCTGGCCTACGTGCGCGACGACACCGTCGTCGGCGTGGGCACCGGCTCCACGGTGAACTACTTCATCGAGGCGCTCGCCGCGCGCAGGGCGCGCATCGACGCCACGGTCGCGAGCTCGGAGGCGAGCGCGGCGCGCCTGCGCGCCTTGCAGATCCCGGTGAAGGAGCTGAACGACACCGACGGCTGCGACGTCTACGTCGACGGCGCCGACGAGGTGACCGAGCACCTCGCGATGATCAAGGGCGGCGGCGCCGCGCTCACGCGCGAGAAGATCGTGGCGCAAGCCTCGAAGACGTTCGTCTGCATCGCCGACGGCTCGAAGCTCGTGCCCGTGCTCGGAAAATTCCCGCTGCCGGTCGAGGTGATCCCGATGGCGCGCAGCTTCGTGGCGCGCCAGCTCGTGAAGCTGGGCGGGATGCCCGAGCTGCGCCAGGGCGTGATCACCGACAACGGCAACCTGATCCTCGACGTGCGCGGGCTCTCCATCCTGAAGCCCGTCGAGCTCGAGACCGAGATCACGCAGATTCCGGGAGTGGTGACTTGTGGAATCTTCGCGCGGCGTCCCGCCGACGTGCTTCTGCTCGCGACCGCCGACGGCGTAAAGATCCTGAAGCGCTGATTGCGCCTCTCCCGCGGGAGAAGCCGGCGAAGAGGGTCAGCCTTTCGGCACGTAACCCTGGGCCGCGTCGGCGCCCTCGCCGAAGAAGTGCTTCGTCATCTGCTCTTCCAGGTACTTGCGGGCGCGCGGATCGGAGAGGTTGAGGCGGTTCTCGTTCACGAGCATCTTCTGGTGCTCGAGCCAGCCCTTCCACGCCTCCTTCG
>JBJMOZ010000371.1:0-13323 GCA_045803465.1 Gemmatimonadales bacterium
CCATAGTCGCCCTCGAGCAGGGCGAGCGCGATCGGATTCTGCAGCAGGCGCTGGATGACGCGCTTGAGCGGCCGCGCGCCGTACACGGGGTCGTAGCCCTGCTCGATGAGCAGCGCGCGCGCCTCCGGGCGGATCGCCAGTGTCACGCCCTTCGCCGCAAGCTGCGCCGAAAGCTTGGCCAACTGCAGGTCGACGATCTGCCCGAGATCCTCGCGCGACAGCTGCCGGAAGACGATCACGTCATCGACGCGGTTGAGGAACTCCGGACGGAAATGCTGTCGTAGCTGACTGCGCACCTGCTCCTCCACGCGCTGCCATGCCGCCGCGTCGACCAGTGGTCCCGCCTCGACGATGTAGGCGCTGCCGATGTTCGAGGTCATGATGATCACGGTGTTCCGGAAGTCCACGACCCGGCCCTGGCTATCGGTCAGCCGACCGTCGTCGAGGATCTGCAGGAGCACGTTGAAAACGTCCGGGTGCGCCTTCTCGATCTCGTCGAAAAGTATGACGCTGTAGGGGCGACGCCGCACGGCTTCCGTGAGCTGTCCCCCCTCTTCATACCCCACATAACCCGGCGGGGCGCCGATCATCCGCGCCACCGAATGCTTCTCCATGTACTCCGACATGTCGAGCCGCACCATCGCCCGCTCGTCGTCGAACAGGAACTCCGCCAGCGCTCTCGCCGTCTCCGTCTTGCCCACGCCCGTGGGGCCGAGGAAGATGAACGAGCCCGTGGGGCGGTTGACGTCCTGCAGACCCGCACGGCTGCGGCGCACGGCATTCGCAACCGCCGCCAGCGGCTGCGGCTGGCCGATGACGCGCTCACCAAGCTCGGCCTCAAGGCGCGTCAGCCGGGCCCGGTCGGACTCGAGCATCTTCGTCACCGGGATGCCGGTCCACTTCGCCACGATCTCCGCGATATCCTCGGCCTCGACCTCCTCCTTGAGATACTTGGCCGACCGCTGCACCTCGGCGAGGTGCGTCTCGCGTTCCGCGATCTCCTGCTCGAGCTGCGGAATACGCCCGTAGCGAAGCTCCGCGGCCTTCTGCAGGTTGCCCAGCCGCGTGGCCTGGTCCACCTCGCCACGGAGCGACTCGACCTCGGCCTTCTTGGCCTGGATCTCGGTAATCGTCGACTTTTCGGCCTGCCACTGGGCCTTCATGCCGGCGCTCTGCTCGGTGAGCTCGCTGATCTGCTGCTCGAGCGCGGTGCGACGCTCCACGGCGATGCGATCCTTCTCCTTGAGCAGCGCCTGGCGCTCGATCTCGAGCTGCACCTTGCGGCGCTCGACCTCGTCGATCTCCTGCGGCAGGCTGTCGATCTCGATGCGGAGCCGGCTTGCGGCCTCGTCGACGAGGTCGATGGCCTTGTCCGGCAGGAAGCGGTCCCCGATGTAGCGATCCGACAGCGTGGCTGCGGCCACGAGCGCGTTGTCGGTGATGCGCACCCCGTGATGCACCTCGTACTTCTCCTTGAGGCCGCGCAGGATGGCGATGGTGTCGGTGACGCTGGGTTCGCCGACCAGCACGGGCTGGAAACGGCGCTCGAGCGCCGGGTCCTTCTCGACGTGCTTGCGGTACTCGTCGAGCGTCGTGGCGCCCACCACGCGCAGCTCGCCGCGCGCGAGCGCGGGCTTGAGCATGTTGCTCGCATCCACCGCGCCCTCGGCGGCGCCGGCGCCGACGATGGTGTGCAGCTCGTCGATGAAGACGATGTAGCGGCCCTGCGCCTCGGTGAGTTCCTTCACCACCGCCTTGAGTCGCTCCTCGAACTCGCCACGATACTTCGCACCGGCCAGCAGCAGGCCGATGTCGAGCGCCACCAGCTCGCGGTTGCGCAGCGAGTCGGGCACGTCGCCGTGCACGATGCGCTGCGCGAGGCCCTCGACGATGGCCGTCTTGCCGACACCGGGCTCGCCGATGAGCACGGGATTGTTCTTGGTGCGGCGCGAGAGCACCTGCATGACGCGACGGATCTCCTCGTCGCGGCCGATGACCGGATCGAGCTTCTGCTGCCGTGCGACGTCGGTGAGGTTGCGCGTGTACTTCTCGAGCGCCTGGTACTGTCCTTCCGGCGTCTGGTCGCTGACGCGATGCGCGCCGCGCACCTCGCCGAGGGCCGCGAGCAGCGCATCGGGCGTGACGCCCGCGTCACCGAGCAGCTGGCGCGCCGTGGTGCCCTTCTCCTGCACGAGCGCGATGAGCAGGTGCTCGGTGGAGACGTACGCGTCCCCGAGCCGCTTGGCTTCCTCCTCGGCCCGGTCGAAGATGCGGTGCAGCTCGCGGCTCAGCCCCGGCTCCGCGCCCTCGCCCGACTGCGAGGGGAAGCGGGCGATCTCGCGATTGGTGTCCTCACGCAGCCGGGTCACGTTGAGCCCGGCCTTCTGCAGCAGCGGCTGGACGATGCCCTCGTCCTGCGACAGCAGGGCGGCGAAGAGATGTGCGTCGTTGACGACAGGATTGCCCTTGGCGCGGGCCAACTCGCCCGCGTCACGGAACGCCTCCTGTCCCTTCAGGGTCAGTCGCTCAGGTCGAATCATGCAGCCTCCTCCGTCCCTCTACTCCTCATGGTCCTGCGCAAGTCGTTGAATCGCAAGGTGCTGGAGCCCTGCGCCACCGGCAAGGGCGAAGGGCAAGCGACATGCCCGTCGCGTACGCCATTTCGGCAGAGCCAGGCACGCAAACGGGGGCCCGCCAGGCGGTGCCCCCGTCACGTTGCTCCACTCGGACTCCGCTTGACGATCAGCTTCTGCGTATAGCGCTGTCCGTCCACGATCAGCTGGCTGTAGTACACCCCGGTTTGCGCCGGTCGTCCATCCTGCAGGCGGCCATCCCACACCGCCTCGTACGTGCCGCAGGGCAACTTCACGTTCACGATGGGGCCACCTCGTCCCTGCGGGACGTCGAGCATCGGCACCGCCACCACCTGCACCAGCACGTTGTAGATCTGCAGACTGACCGTGGGTACGTGCCCCTTCGCGCACGCTTCCGGGTGAAGAATGAAGCCGATCGTGGTCGTCGAGGTCACCGGATTCGGTTGGCTTTCAAGAAGCTCCACCCGAGGTGGGGCACCCTGCCCCTGGACCGGTGTCGCCGCCAGCGTGAGCCCGAGCCAGAGCATCGGCCACGCCAAGCGGAGCATGTTTGCCGCCCTTCGGACAAGGTCTGGGACGCTACCCGGCCTCCACGGTTAAACGCTGAAATGGCAACGATGTGAATGTGCAAACATGACTTGATATGCGAGCGGCTGTCAAGTCAGTCGCGGATCGGTACGGCCGGATTCAAGACACGCTGGTCGCCACGCCGGATCGTCACGCGCTGGCGGTCGCACCATTCGAGCAACGGGATGAGATACTTGCGGGACGCGCCGGTCCGGTCGCGCAGCGCGCCGGGCGAGAGCTCGCCGTCGCGGCCGATCTCCTGCACCAGCCGCGTGAACCGTTCGACGCTCTCCGCTCCCCAGGCCCTATCCCGCTCCACCGCCACCAACCGGCCACTTCGCACGGCCTCCCGAAGCGCCGCGTCGCTGGCGGGTCCCAGCTCGGCCGCAAGTTCCGCCCACGACGGTGGCGTGAAGCCCGCTGCCTCCACGCGCGCCACCACCTGCTCCACCAGCGCGGCATCGGCCCGCACGATGGGCTTGAATGCCGGCAGCGCGGCAATCCCCTCGGCCACTCGCAGCAGCCTGGCGCGCACCGTTCGCTGAATGGCCGCGTCCGCGAGCCAGGCCGGCCCTCGCACCGATTGCCGAACGGTTTCCAGCGAGAGCCCGGTCTCCGCCGGGTGGGCATCGTGATGTGCCGATACGAGCGTCACGATGTCACGGACCAAGGCTTCGACGCGCTCCGCGGCGATCAGCCAACCGTCGTGCTCGAGAAGTGCCTCGGGAAGCGCGCCCTTGGGGAGCGCTCCCGGAGGGGCGCCCGTCACCACGGCCAACTGTGTCCTGGCGAGCCCGAACGGCCGCCGTGCCACCAGGCGTACGGTCCGCAGCTCGAAATCGACTTCATCGAGCGACGGGAGCGAGCGCATGCTACGGGCCGGCGGCAGCGGATCGAGCACCTCGCCGCCGCCAAGCGTCACGATCGGGCTGTAGCTGCGCAGCACGAATCGGTCGCCACCGCGCGCCACCAGCGGCTCCTCCAGCCGCAACCGTGCGAGCACCTCGCCGCCGCGGCCGGTCGCAGCGGCCAGCGCGACCCGCGCCAGCACGGAGGCCGTGCCGAGGTGCACCCGCAGGCGCGTGCGATCGCGCAGCGGCGGCGCGCCCGGCGCAAGCTCCACCCGCACGTCGAGTCGTCGACTGGCCTCCCAGCCGGCGTTGGCCGAGACGAGCACGTCGCCGCGCTGCACGTCGGCGCGCTCGAGCCCGCCGAGTGCAAGCGCGACACGTGCGCCGACTTCACTCCGTTCATGCGCGCGTCCGAACGACTCCACCCCTCGCACCCGTGCCGGCAGCGCGAGCGGGAGTACCAGGACCGCATCGCCCGTGGCGACACTGCCGGACCAGGTCGTGCCCGTCACCACGGTGCCGGTTCCCGCAATGCTGAACACGCGGTCGATGGGCAGCCGGAACAGGTCCGACTCGCGACGACGGGCCACGCTGTCGGCGAGCGCACGGAGTCGTGCACGGAGCGTGTCGAGCCCTTCCCCGCTTCGTGCCGAGACGACGATCGGCGCCTCGAACGCCACCACCGAGCCGCTGGTCCGCTCGCGCAGCTCGTCGGCGAGCAGCTCGAGCCACTCGGGCTCGGCGAGATCGGCCTTCGTCACGATGGGGATGCCGCGCGGCACGCGCAACTGCTCGAGCACCTCCAGATGCTCCACCGTCTGCGGCATGATGCCATCGTCGGCGGCGACGACGAGCAGCGCCACGTCGATGCCGGACGCACCAGCCACCATCGTGCGCACGAAATCCTCGTGCCCAGGCACGTCCACCACGCCGGCCTCGCGACCGTCACCCAGGTCGAGCGGCGCGAAGCCGAGCTCGATGGTGATGCCGCGTCGCTTCTCCTCCGCCAGCCGGTCCATGGGACGGCCCGTGAGCGCCGCCACCAGCGCCGACTTGCCGTGGTCGATGTGGCCAGCCGTGCCGATGATCATGCCGCCTTCCACGGCTCGCCGAGCCAGAACTCGAGGGCCGGCAACTCGCGATCGTCCATCACGTGCGTCCGTACCCAGCGCGACAGGAGTCGCCGATGCGCGGCCAGGTGGCGCCCGTCGAGCAGCGGCGGATCCTCACCCTCCTCGAGCAGTGCCCGAAGGGCATGACGCGCCTCCTCCGGCAATTCGGTCGATGAGCGCTCGCCACTGCATGCGCGGCACAGCACGCCGCCTTCGGCGAGGCTGAAGGCGACCGGTCCCTCGGCCGGGACCGGCGCGCCGTCGCGCGCGCACTGGTCGAGCGACGGCGTGAAGCCGAGCGATGCGGCGAGCCGCCACAGGGCCCGAAGCCCGACGATGTCCACTGCCTCGTCGGGGACCGCCTCGAGCAGGCCGAGGGAATCGGACAACAGGTCGAAGCTGTGCGGGTGGGGCTCGCCGACGGCGAGCCGCAACGTGATCTCGGCGAGCGCGCCCGCGGCGGCGTAGCGAGCGAGCCGGTGGGCGAGCCCTTCGTGCTGACGGGTGAGATCGAAGCTCGTGAGGATGTTGAGCTCGCGGTTCTCCTTGGCCAGATACGACGCCGTGCCCTCACTCAGCAACTGTAGCGACGCACCGTAGCGGCTCTTCGGCCGCATGGCGCCCTTGGCGATCGCGCTCTGCACGCCGTGCTCGCGGGTGGCGAGCTTGACGATCTTCGACGTCTCGCCATAACGGATGGCGCCGATGACGATGGCGGGCGTGGTGACGAGCGGCATGGGGGAAATCTGGCGCATTCGCCCATGCGCGCATAGGGCACGCGAAGCGCCCTCAATAGCTGAGGCGCGCACCTGCCAGAATCGTCCGGCCCCGTCCCGCGAAGCCGACCACCGCGAGATAGTCGGCATCGAAGAGGTTCTCGACCCGCAGCAGGGCCGTGAGTCCGAGCCGGCCCGGGGCTGCTTCAAGCAGCGTTGCATCTGCGGTCAACTCGACCAGCGTGTATGCGTCCAGCGTCACCCGCCCCGGCTGGTCGAACTCGAAGTCGACGTCCTCGCGGGTGCCGACGTAGTTCACGTTGACGCCGACGCCGAGACGCGAGAACGGGCGTCCGGCCACCCGCACGCGCCCGCTGTGCTCGGGGCGGCGGATCAGTGGCTGCCCCTGCTCGAACACGGGCGAGAAGCTGGCGCCGGCGTCGGTCACCTCCGTGGCGAGCCAGGTGTACTGGCCCGACACCGTGAGGGCGTCGAGCACCCGATACGAGACCTCGGCCTCGAGGCCGTGGCTGTCGGCTGCCCCGAGGTTGTAGTACGTCGGCACCGAGCTGTCCTCGAAGTCGACGAGGCTGTACTGGATCAGGTCCCGGAAGCGGCTGCTGAAGTAGGTGAGCCCCAGTCGCAGCCGCTCGCTCACCAGCGCCTGCTCGATGCCCAACTCCCAGGTAGTGCTCTGCTCCGGTTGAAGCTCGGGGTTGCCCACCTCGAACGGTACCGCGATGAACAGTTCGCGGAACTTCGGCGCCTTGTACGCCGTCCCCACCGACGCGCGGAGACGCGTGCCCTGCGCGAAACGCCAGGCCGCGCCGGTGCGCCACGTGGTAAAGCCGCCGAACGCGGAATTGTCGTCGAACCGGACGCCCGCATTGGCCGTCAGCCCACTCGTCAGCGTCACGAGGCCCTGCGCGTAGGCGCCCAGCGTGCCCCGGTGCTCGTCGAAGGTGTTCTCCTCGGTGAAGGTGCCGTCGCCGAAGTTCGACGTGGCCGACGACGTGAGGTCCTCGCGCTCGTACTCGTAGGCCACGCCGCCGGTCAGCGTCACCGGCGTGCTGGGACGCACCACGATCCGACCATCGACGCTGCGCCGCGCGATCTGGCTTTCCTGCGTGCCGGCGTAGCCGAAACCGGTGGTGTCGGCGGGGCTGTCGGCGGCGTCCCCGCTTCCGCTCCTGACGTCGTTGTTGGCCAGCAGCAGTCGTGCCTCCACCGTGGAGGAGATCCGCTGGGTCGCGTCGACGCCAAGGGTGAAGGTGCGCTCCGTATTGAACTGGTTGCTGTCCACCGGCACGCCGCTGAAGTCGGTGGGAAACTCATACCGGCCATCGGCGTAGCGTGCCGACACGCCGATGCGCGTGGAGGCGCCCGGCGCGTAGTCGAGCCGGCCGGACCCCACGGTGTTCCAGTAGTCGTTGTTGAAGTCGTAGACGCCGCTGGACGCCACGCGACCGAGCGAGCCCGAGTAGCCCAGGCGGCTGGAGCCGCCCGAGACGCCGAGGTCGAACTGCGACGAGCCGTACGAGCCGCCCAGCCCGCTCAGTGCCACCCTGGGCGGCCCCGCTCCCCGCCGCGTGAACAGCTGAACCACGCCCGTCATCGCGTCGGAGCCGTAGAGCACGCTCGCCGGCCCGCGCAGGACCTCGATGCGCTCGACGTTGTCGGTAGTCAGGTTGGCGAAGTTGAAGAGGCCACCCGGCTGGTTCATGGGAACGCCATCCACCAGCACCTTGACGTAGTCGCTGTTCCCGCCGCGCAGGAAGAGCGACGCCTGGCTGCCGACCGGGCCGGTCTGCACCAGCTGCGCGCCGGGCTGGTCGCGGAGCGCATCGGTGACGTAGCGCAACGTCCGCTGCTCGATCTCCTGCCGCGTCAGCACGCCCTGGCTGGCAACGTTGCCGCCATCGGCGGCGGGCAGGCGCGTGCCGGTGGTCTCGAGATCGGGCAGGCGCGTCGTGTCGGCCACCTGTGCGGCGACGCGCGTGCACGGCACAGCCGCCCCGAAGAGCAGAACGGCGATCATGATGAAACGAGACGTCACTTGGACTCCGGCGCTTGCGGGCGTGGATGCGTGGATGATTGCGGTTCCTCTCCGGGACGGAGCGGAACGACCTGCGGAGCGCCGTCGCACCAGGTGGTGACGGCGACGGGCCATTCGAACACCTCGCTCAGCCGCTGGCGCACGAGCACGCTCGTCGGCGCGCCCTCGGCCACGACCTGCCCCCGATGCAGCAGGACGAGCCGGTCGGCATAGCGGGCAGCCAGGTTGAGGCGATGGGTGATGACGAGGCACCCAAGCCCGTCGGCGCGCAGGGTGGCGACGAGCTCGAACAGCTCCATCTCGTGCCGCACGTCGAGGGCGGAGGTGGGCTCGTCGAGCACCAGCGCGCGCGGCTCCTGGGCCAGGGCGCGCGCCAGCCGCACGCGCTGCCATTCGCCTCCCGAGAGCTGGGTGACGAACCGGTCGCGCAGGTGCACGACGTCGGCGCGCTCGAGGGCGCGATGCACGGCGGCGTGATCCGCCGTTGAGGGTGAGGCCAGGGGACTGAGCCGCGCGTAACGCCCGAACAGCACCGCGTCGGTGACCCGAAGGCCCGGCGCCGGCTCTTCCTGCTGTACCACGACGCCCACCTGCTGTGCGACTTCGGCGCGCGACCACGTCGCGATGTCGCGATCCATCAGGCGCACCGTGCCGGCGCGGAGGGGCTGTGCCCCCAGCAGCGCACGCAGCAGCGTGCTCTTGCCGCCACCGTTCGGCCCCACGACCGAGACGATCTCCCCCGCCCTGAGCGTGAGCGACACGCCCCCGAGCGCATCGTCCGCCGCGCCGGGGTATCGCACCACTACGCCCGTCGACTCGAGAATCATCGGAGCGTCTTCCGCAGCAGCACGGCGAACACCGGCACGCCCACCAGCGCGGTGACGATGCCCACCGGCAGTTCGATCGGCCGTACGACCGTGCGGGCCACCGCATCGGCGAGCACCAGGAAGGCGCCACCGGCCACGAAGGCCATCGGCAGGAGCGCGCGGTGGAGCGGCGTGGCGATGCGGCGGATGGCATGCGGCACCACGAGTCCCACGAAGCCCACGATGCCACAGGCGGCCACGCTCGCGGCGGTGAGCAGCGAGGCGCAGAAGTAGGCGATGCGCTTGGTGCGCTCCACGTCGGCGCCCAGATGCATGGCCGGCTCGTCGCCAAGGGTGAGCAGGTCGAGCGCGCGGCCGGTCGACCACAGCGCGGCGAGCGGCAGCGCCGCGTACGAGGCGAACGCACCCACCGTGGACCAGCCCGCCGAGCCGAACCCGCCCATCAGCCAGCTCACCGCCGAGCGCAGCTGCGAGGCATCGGAGACGGCGAGAATGCCGCTCATCACGGCGCCCGTGAAGGCACCGATCACGACGCCTGCGAGCAGCAGCACGTTGGTGTCGAGCGGACGGCCACCAACGGCGCTCAATCGATACACGAGGCCCACCGCGATGAGCGCACCGGCGAAGGCCGCGAGCGGCACCGCGAACACGCCGCCCGACCCGAGGGCCATCGCGATGACGGCGCCCAGCCCCGCCCCGCCGGAGATGCCGAGGAGGTAGGGATCGGCGAGCGGGTTGCGCACCAGCGCCTGCAGCGCGGCGCCGGTGACGGCGAGGCTGCCACCGACCAGGAATGCGAGCAGGACTCGCGGCAAACGAAGCCCACGGACGATCGCCGCGCCGGGCGCCATCGGGTCGGCGAGCGCCGCGATCACGTCGCTCGGCGCGAGCCACGTGGCGCCACTCTGCAAGCCGACGATCACGGCGCCGATCACCGCCACCGAGAGGAGGACCGGCGCGCCGGGCTTCACTTCACGTCCGCCAGGCGGGCCGCCAGTGCACGCACGGCGCCCGGCGCACGCGGCGTGGGACGCAGGTACTCCGTGCCCGTGACATGCAGGATTCGCCGCTCCCGGAATGCGGGCACCGCGTTCCATTCCGGTCGGATGGCCGTGTCGCTCAGCTCGACGGACGGCACGAGCACCAGCGACGGATCGCGCGCGATCACCGCCTCCAGGCTCACCGGCGCCGAGGCGCTCTCGAGCTCGGCAAACACATTCCGGCCGCCGGCGCGCTGCACCAGCTCGCTCAGGAAGCTTCCGGCACCGATCGTCGTGAGCGGCTGGTCCCACGCCAGGATGAACACCGTGGGTCCGTCGGTGCGTGTCGTCGTCGCGGCGGCAAGCTCGCGCTCGAACCGAGCGGCCACGCTGTCGCCGTCGGCATCGTGGCCCGTGGCGCGCCCGAGCAGGCGGGCAAGACGTGGCACGTCGGCGAGACGATTCGTGCGCAGGCGCAGCGTGGCGATGCCAAGTTCCCCGAGGCGGGCGGCGGCGGCATCGTTGAGGGCGGAGGGATACAGCAGGACGAGATCTGGGTCGGCCGCGACGATGGCCTCGAGATTCGGATTGAGCCCGTCACCCAGGCTCGGCACGGCGAGCGCGGCTGCTGGCGCGTCGCACCATGTGGTGCGCCCCACGACCAGCTCGCCGGCGCCGATCGCGAAGAGCAGCTCGGTCGTGGTGGGCTGCAGCGACGCCACGCGTGTCGCGGGTGCGGCGAGGCGGACCGTGTCGCCCACATCGCCCGCGAGCGCGATGGGGCCGGCGCCACGCGGCATCGCGCAGGCCGCGAGCAGCACCAGGCAGGTGAGACAGAGGTGTCGAAGGGTATCGAAAATGAAACCGCCCATCCCTGGAGAGGCGATGGGCGGACTGCGACCACGAATGGCGGCCGAAGTGCGCCACCGTACCCTCCCCCGAGGGTTACGTGGTGGCGCGAAGGGAGAGGTCTCCTGGCTCCGGGCGTCTCCGCTTGCCTTCCCGGTTTCCCAGTGGCGTGTGAGCGGAACTGCATTCGCCCGTTACAGTGGCGGGGCCGCGCCGGTATCTCACCGGACTTCCGAGCGCTCCATTCGCTGCAACGATCAATTGTCCTGGGGCAGAGCTTACCGTGCCGTCCCACGGATGGCAAGAGCGTCGTCGAGCTCGTGGCGCAGTCGTGCACGATCGGCCTGGTAGCGACGCCATGTCTCGGCATCGACGTCGCCCTCGCGACCGGCGTATGCGGCGTCGAGTCCGGCGATCTCTTCCACGAGACGGCTCACGCGATCGGCGGGTGACGACACCGGAATCGGCACCGGCACCGCGCGGCGCTTGAGCACGAATGCGGCGAGCACGCCGAGCGCCAGCGCCAGCGCTCCCACCAGCGGGCCGAGTACGCCGGCACCCGATGCAGCCGCGAAGCGCACCTCGATGCGGCCATCTGCCGGCGGCGGGCCGATCCACCGCTGGTACGTGCGGTTCTCGATGACCTGTGAATCGGCCAAGATGAACCCGGTCGTGCGCACCGTGGCGTCACGCGGCTCGAGCAGCACGACGAGGCTGTCCGTCGTCTGGCCCACCGGCAGTGTCACGCGCGACGCGAGCGGAAGGGTGTACTGCACCACCAGCTGTCGATCGCCGGGCACGAGTGGTGCGAGGACCGCGAGCGAGTCGCCGCGCGCCTCGATCGACGCGGAAGAGAACTCGCCAGTGCCTGCCGCGACGCCGGTCGCGCCCACGGGGAGCGGCATCGTCCACGTCGCGGCCAGCGAGTCGCGGCCGACGCGCGTCCGCGGGCCCTCGTTGCGCAGCAGCACGAGATCGAGCACCGGACGGCGCTTGGCATCGGTGGGCTGTCCGATGAGCCAGTAGCGGCCCAGCACGGCGAGAGGGGCCGCCGAAGAAGTGTCGTGCACCAGCAGGCTCGTGGAGTCGAGCGCGCCGCCCACCACGCGCAGCGGCCGCGAGAAGTACTCGATGCCATCGTGCCGCGAACTGAGGACGTAGAGGGCGAGCGAGTCGACCCGGAACCGGAAGCGGTAGCGTCCGTCCGAGCCCGTGACGAGCGAATCGATGGCGCCCTGTTCCGAGGGCGCGATGCGGTGCAGCACGACGGTGCCCGTGACCGGGACGGTGTCGTGCTCGCCGACGTGCAGGAGACGGCCGTCCACCCGCGCCTGCTGCGCTGCGAGGGGGACGGCCGGTGTCAGCAGCAGCGCCGCGGCGAGCGCCCTACGGATTGAACTTGCCGAAGTCCTGAGGATCGAGCTTCTCCAGGTACTGCTTGAGACTCTCGGCGTCCATGGAGCGCTCGGGGAGCGCCTCACCGGTCTCGATGGCGGCGTCCTCGAACAGCTGGTCCGCGGCGAAGATCGGCGCGTGCAAGCGGAGCGCGAGCGCAATGCTGTCGGACGGGCGGGCATCCACGTGGAAGACGTGGTCCCCGCGATTGATGTGGAGCTCCGCGAAGTAGGTGTTCTCCTTCACGGCGCTCACGACGACCCGGCGAAGCTCGCCGCCGAGTCCTTGCAGGACCTGCTTGAAGAGATCGTGCGTCAGGGGACGCTGGGCCTTCATGCCCTGCATCTCCATCGCGATGGCGTTGGCCTCGGCGGGCCCGATCCAGATCGGGAGCACACGGGTGCCGGTGCGCTCCCGGAGCAGCACGACCGGCGAGTTGCTCTGCCGGTCGACGCGAATGTCGGTGGCGATGACTTCGATCACGACTTCAGACCATCCCGGGAACAGCTCAGCGTACCGCGGCCCGCAGGGCTCGGGCGCGGTCGGTCCGCTCCCACGTGAAGAGGTTGACTGCCACGGGACGGCGCGCCTTGCCGTTGGACGGAAGCGGCTCGTACGTCCCCTTCTCCGCCACCCGACCGAAGTGCCCATATGAGGAAGTCGGCGTGTAGATCGGCCGGCGCAGGTCGAGGGCCTGCGCGATGCCGCGCGGCGTGAGGTCGAACACCTCGCTCACCGCCCGCTCGAGCTCCACATCGGGTACTACCCCGGTGCCGAACGTGTCCACCATCACCGAGACCGGCTCGGCCACGCCGATGGCGTACGCGACCTGCACCTCGCACCGCGCCGCGAGCTTCGCGGCGACGATGTTCTTGGCCACCCACCGCATGGCATAGGCCGCCGAGCGGTCCACCTTGGACGGGTCCTTCCCGCTGAAGGCGCCACCGCCGTGACGGGCCATGCCACCATACGTATCGACGATGATCTTCCGCCCCGTAAGCCCGGCGTCCCCGTGGGGACCGCCGATCACGAACCGGCCGGTCGGGTTCACGAGGAACTTGATACCACGACCGTCGAGGTCGTGCTCCTCGAGCACCGGACGGATGACCTCCTCCACCACGGCCTCGCGGATGGCCGACTGCGTCAGCTGCCGGCCGCCCACGCGGTCGGCGTGCTGGGTGGAGACGAGCACCGTCTTCACCGCCACCGGCCGATCGCCCTGGTACTCCACCGACACCTGGCTCTTGCCATCGGGCCGCAGCCACGGCACGGCGCGCCGGCCCGTGGCGCCCTTGCGGACCTGGGCGAGACGCTCCGTGACGCGGTGCGCCAGCACGATCGGGAGGGGCATCAGCTCCTCGGTCTCGTCGCAGGCG
>JBJMOZ010000259.1:0-6990 GCA_045803465.1 Gemmatimonadales bacterium
GTTGTCGGCGTCGTAGATCGGGTCGCGACGATACGGAACCGGCTGCGACCAGGTCAGGCTCGCCACCGTGGTCCAGCCTGCTGCCGGCGCGTTCACGAACTCCGCGGATGCGGGCGGCGAACTGATGGGGGCGACGCTATCGGCGTTCGACGACCAGGCCACCGCTGGCACAGTCGTGCTGCCGTCGCTCCAGGTTGCCGCCACGGCGAACTGCTGCGTGGCGCCAGCCGCGAGGGAGACGAGCGCCGGTGTCAGCGCGAGCGACGTGAGCGAACGCAAGGTGGTGGTCACCGTGACTGTTACCATCCAGGTATCGGCCAGGTTGCTGCTCGTCGCCACGCGAGAAGACGACCTTTGCCGCCCTTGCGGCGATCGATGCCCGCGCCGCGCGCGAAACACACAAGCGGAAACAGATGCTTGTTGCTGCATGGCGCTGGTGAGATAGCGCAATGAAAGCATTAACATCAGGCTTTCCTGCGCGCTGGGACGGCGCTCTTTTCCTGAAGCGCCGTGCGGCGAGGGAGCGTTAATCGCCTCGTTTGCCGCGCGAGGCAACACTACGCCGCGCCGTCAGTACCACACTTCGATGCAAGCTCAAGCTACCTCGCGCCACCGCCCCGACTCCGGAGGATTTCATGCCCGAACACCTCGCCATGCAGACGGACGACCTCGAGCACTGTATCGATGAATGCACCAACTGTCACGCCATCTGCCTCGAAACGGTGCAGCACTGCCTCAAGCTCGGCGGCGAGCACGCCGCGCCGGAGCACATCGAGCTCCTCTTCGACTGTGCCCAGATCTGCCAGACCTCGGCGGACTTCATGCTGCGCGGCTCGCCGCGCCACGTGCTGACCTGCGGGGCCTGCGCCGAGATCTGCCGCGCCTGCGCGGACGAGTGCGACCGCCTTGGCCGCAACGACGAGATGATGCAGCTCTGTGCCGAGGAGTGCCGCCGCTGCGCCGAGGCCTGCGCCCGGATGGCGGCCTGAGGGCCCATCGACTGACGGTGCAGCGTCCCGCCTCCGGATCGTCCTACATTCGGGAGGGCAGCTCCGCGCGAGCGACTGCGCGCTGATCCCTGGGAGGCGGACATGATGAGCGACGAGACCATCGCGATCGCCGACGCGACCGAAGCCGATCGCGACGACGTGTTGTCCCTGCTGCGAGCGAACAATCTCATGGTCGAGGGCGTGCCGGACGACCTCGCCGGCTTCGTCGTGGCCCGCGCGGGTGACACGCTCGTGGGCGTCGCGGGCACCGAGTCGCATGGCGAGAGCGCCCTGCTGCGATCGGTTGCGGTAGTGCCGGAGCAGCGCGGCTCCGGCATCGGCAAGCGGCTCGTCGATGCGGCGCTCGAGCGCGCCCTGGCGGCGGGCGCCCGCGACGTCGTGCTGCTCACTGAGTGTGCCGACAGTTGGTTCGAGCAATTCGGCTTCGAACGGATCCGGCGCGACGACGCGCCGGCAAGCGTGAAGCGCTCGGTGCAGTTCGCCGGCGCCTGCCCCGACTCGGCCACCGTGATGCGCCGCCGGGCGCCTCTGCGCCTGCTGGTGCTCTGCACCGGCAACAGCGCCCGGAGCCAGATCGCCGAGGCGCTGCTCGCCTCACTTGGGGAGCAACGCGTGCTCGCCGCGAGCGCGGGCTCGCGACCCGCCGAACGCGTGAGCCCGGACGCCCTCGACGTGCTGGCGCGCCACGGCCTCGAGTGGACGGGCCGCGAGCCGCAGTCCATCGATGACGTCGCCGACGAGCGTTGGGATCTGGTCATCACCGTGTGCGACCACGCGCGGGAAGCCTGCCCCGTGCTGCCCGGCCAACCGGTGATGGTGCACTGGGGCCTGCCCGATCCCGTGCAGATCCCCGACGTGACCGAACGGCGCGCGGCGTTCGAGGCGACTTACGCCGCCCTCGAACGCCGCATCCGTGCCCTGCTGGACCTGCCGCTGGAATCGATGACCGATGCGGAGCGCCAGCGCGCGCTCCGTGCGCTCGCGACCGCCTGACCTAGCGGTTGCGCAGCGCGCTGTCGGTGCGAGCCGCTGCCGTGTCGGCCTTCTTCTTCACGGTGTCACCGGCACGCTCCGTCCGGTTCGCCGCCGTGTCTGCCGCACCCTCGACCGCCGCGCCGACACCCTTGGCGGCGTTCTCCGCCGCCTCGCCGGTCTTCTTGGCCGCATCCTTCGCGGCCTCGCCGGCGCGGTCGAACTTGTTCTCCGCCTTCTGGTTGTCGCACGCGGCCAATGAGAGTGCCGCAAGCATCGCCATCAGTGTGCCGTTCCGCATCAGGTAGCTCCTCTGCCTCGGGTTCGCCTGCTGATACCCGACTGGCAGCCTGGGTGCCCCCGTGGTGGAGATCCGCGCCTTACACCGGCTTGGCACGGAAGGCGAAGTAGACGGCCCCCAGCAGGCAGAGTCCCGCCCAGGCGAAGTCCAGATGCAGCCGCTGGCGCATGTAGAAGATCGCGAATGGCACGAATACCAGCAGCGTGATCGCCTCCTGCAGGATCTTGAGTTGCGACAGCGTCATGATCGAATAGCCGATCCGGTTCGCCGGCACCTGCAGCAGGTACTCGAACAGCGCGATGCCCCAGCTCGCCAATGCCGCGATGATCCACGGCCGATGCCCCAGCGTGCGCAGGTGACCGTACCAGGCGAACGTCATGAACACGTTCGAGGCGGTGAGCAGCAGGACCGTCTGGAGTGTTTTCGGCATTGGTGGCGAGGGTGGGTTCGGGAAACGTCAGGGCGCGGGGGAACGGGATCGCATTCGACCGAGCAGGAAGCCCAGCAGCAGCGAGCCACAGGCCATGGCCCAGCCCACGGCGGACGTATGCGAGAGATGGAATGCCGGCGGCACCGTGCGGAGTCCGCCGATGACCACCGCGAACGCCGTGAAGGCGAGCGTGAGCATCGACGCCGGCGCCGACTGCGCGGCCCACCACCCGACGGGCAGCAGCAGGCTCGCCACCCAGTGGTACGCGAACGACTCCCACCCGAGCCCGGGCCGCGCCTCGACCGGCAGAAGAATCGTCGCGAGCCAGTGCGGTCCGATCGGCGCCCGCACCTCGGTAGCGCCGGGCGCGCGTGGTCCAACGACGATCGTCCCGGCCTCGCGACGGACCGACAAGGTCGCCCGCGTGCCCGGCCGAACGACGGGTATGGCCGGCATGCGGAACGAGAGGGGCCGCAGCAGCAGCCCCGACGAGCGCGTGCGCATCGCGAATCGAAGCGCGCCGCCACTCTCGGCCACCGTGAGCTGCAGGGTCGAGTCCCCGTCGCGCACTTCGAGCAGGCCGCGACGCTCCGGCACCGGCGGACCCATGATCACGGCGGCCGTGAACGCGACGCTGTCATGCTCGTAGGCCGTGGTGACACGCGACGGCAGTGCCTGGTCACCGTTCGTCAGCGCCGTTCCCGAGAGTTCGGCCGATACGATCTCGCCGGTGAACGGCGGCGCATCGATGAGCTCGGGACGCAGCACCGCGCGCCACGGCGTGGGGCCCGCCGAGGCGCCGAGCAGCCAGCCCGACGCGACCCAGAGCGCCGCCCACAGGCCAAGCGCGCCGAGGGCAAGTCGTCCCGCATCTCGAGGGGGCGGACGCAGCAGCCAGTCGATGCGGCCCGCCACGAGCACGCCGAGCGTGGTGCCGAGGGTATTGGTGACGACGTCGCTCACCGAGGCATCCCGTCCGGGGACGACCGTGTACTGGAGCACCTCGACGCCGAGCGCGAGCGTCAAACCGAGGATGATGGCGCGTGGCAGTCGCCAGCCGAGTAGGCCAAGGCCGAGGCCGAAGGGCAGCAGCATCATCACGTTCTGCAGCACGTCCTGCATGCCGATGTCGCCGCAGACGAGGCACCAGACCGGCGTCAACTGGCTGCGCTTCGCCTCCTGCGGCGCGGGCCAGAGCGTGAGCAGAAGCACCAGCACGAGGCCGAGCGATGCGAGCGCCAGGCCTGGCACCCGATGACGGGACTGCGGGGTATGGGAGTCCAGTCGGGCGGCCGACGGCGGTTCAGCGGTCGCCGTCGGCTTCCCGAGGTCAGACACGGAATGGCACCGGCACGAACGTCAGGATGAAGAGCAGTACGCAGGCCCATCCCACGATGCGCCGCGAGGCCGGCACCGGCCACTCGGGTGCGACCACCGCCGGATGACTCCACCCGCCGCCGCCGAGGAAGAGCGCGATGACGACCCACAGGTACCAGGACGGCGAGCGCTGAGCGAGCACGACGAGGGCCGCCACGGTGGCGAGGCCCACGGCCGCCTGTCGCTTGCCCAGGAGACCGTACAGCACGTGTCCGCCATCGAGCTGGCTCAGTGGCAGCAGGTTGAGCCCGGTGACGAAGACTCCCACCCATCCAGCGAACGCCGGGAGACTCAGCAGCAGCGACGTGGCGTCGTCGAAGAACCAGTGTCGCAGCAGTCGCGTCACGACCGAATCGCCGAGTCCGACGATCTGGCCCGCAAACGAGACGTAGTCGCCGGAGACGGCGTGGAAGCCGGGTGCAGGCACCGAGATGGAATAGCCCCAGAGCAGCACGGGGATGGCGACCAGGAACCCGGCGAGCGGCCCGGCCGCACCGACGTCGAGCAATTGCCGCCGATCCAGCACCGGCGAGCGCAGGCGGATGAAGGCGCCGAGACTCCCGATGGGCGACAGCGGTGGTGGCACGGGCAGGAAGTACGGCCAGGAAGCGTCGATGTGGTAGCGGCGCGCCGTGAGGTAGTGGCCGAGCTCGTGGCACATGAGGATCGTGAGCAGCGGAATGGCGAAGCTCCAGCCGGGCAGGATCTCGCGCCATGTGCCGAGGGGCACGTCGATGAAGAAGCGAGCGGCACCCGCCACGGCGCCGCCGAGGCCTGGGCCGGCCCACGGCACCCAGGTGCCGGCCAGCATGGCGCCTGCGCCGAGGGCGCAAAGTACGGTGAGCAGGAAGAGGACGACGTGACGAATACGCCGCTGGGCGGGCGCAACGCCGGAGTCACGCAGCAGGAGGAGCCGCGCGTGGTCGTGCGAGAGCCAGTAATGGATGCCTGGCCAGTCGCTCAGGGCGCCGGCGAGCTCGGCCGAGGGGCCGCGATGCTCGGGCGCCACCACGGCGTCGATCATCTCGCGGGGGCCGACGTGCTGCACCCGCCAGGCGGCGAGCAGGGGGGCGAATTGATCCATATCCGAGGGGGCCTCTTGACGCTGCTGCGCGACGGGCCTTACAATATCGACGTCCGTCCACCAATACCCTGCTCCCCCGACGAACTCCGACCCGGTACCGCCGTCGCGACGGGTCGCCTCCGACAGCCATCTGGCATACGCTGTTCAACTTCCGCTGCCGTAGCCTGACCACCGCCGCCTGCGGTGGATCGACCCGCGTGGAGCTTTCTCCGTGGATATCGCCGAACTGAAGCAGAAATCCGTCGCCGAATTGCATGAGCTGGCGGAAAAACTGAACATCACCAACTACTCGGGCCTCCGCAAGCAGGACCTGATCTTCCGCATCGAGCAATCGCTGCTCGAGACGGATACGGTCATCCGCGGCGAGGGCGTGCTCGAGATCCTGCCCGAAGGCTACGGCTTCCTGCGCAGCCAGGACTGGAACTACCTGTACGGTCCCGACGACATCTACGTCAGCCCGAGCCAGATCAAGCGCTTCGACCTGCGCACGGGCGACACGGTGATGGGACAGGTCCGGCCGCCGAAGGAAGGCGAGCGGTACCTGGCACTCCTCAAGGTCGAGAGCGTCAACTTCGAGGAGCCGGAGAAGACCAAGCACCGGATCGCATTCGACAACCTCCGGCCGCGCTACCCGGACGAGCGCATCCGGCTCGAGCGCAAGACGGGCGACCTGTCGATGCGGGTCATGGACCTGCTCTCCCCGATCGGCATGGGTCAGCGCGGCCTGATCGTCGCCCCGCCCAAGGCGGGCAAGACGATCCTGCTGCAGAAGCTCGCCAACGCCATCAGCGAGAACCATCCCGAGATCATCCTGATCGTGCTGCTGATCGACGAGCGGCCCGAGGAAGTCACCGACATGCAGGAGAACGTGAAGGCGGAAGTGATCGCCTCCACGTTCGACGAGCCGGCCGACCGCCACGTGCAGGTGGCCGACATGGTCATCGAGAAGGCGAAGCGCCTCGTGGAGCACGGCCGCAACGTCGTCATCCTGCTCGACTCCATCACCCGCCTCGCCCGCGCGCACAACGTGGTCGTGCCGCACTCCGGCAAGATCCTGTCGGGCGGCGTCGATGCCAACGCGCTGCAGAAGCCCAAGCGCTTCTTCGGCGCCGCGCGCAACATCGAGAAGGGCGGGAGCCTCACCATCATCGGCACGGCCCTGATCGACACGGGCAGCCGCATGGACGAGGTCATCTTCGAGGAGTTCAAGGGCACGGGCAACATGGAGCTCGTCCTCGACCGTCGCCTCGCCGACCGACGCATCTGGCCGGCCATCGACATCCAGAAGTCGGCCACGCGCAAGGAAGAGCTCCTCATGGACAAGGACGAGCTCAACCGCATCTACCTGCTGCGCAACTTCCTCGCCGACATGCCGCCGGTCGAAGCCATGGAGTTCCTGCTCGACCGGATGAAGCGCACGAAGACGAACAAGGAGTTCTTCGCGACGATGGCGCAGTAGGGGCGGCGGGTCGGCCATGACCCTCCTGCCCCGCACCGGCCGGCTGCTCGCGCTCGACTGGGGCGAGATCCGCATCGGCCTCGCGGCCAGCGACGAGACACAGCTGCTCGCCTCCCCGCTCGACACGGTCACGCGCCGCGCCGGCAAGCGCTATCCCATGCCGGCGCTGCTCGACCTCATCACCCGCCACGCCATCGTCGGCCTCGTCGTCGGGCTCCCGCTCACACCCGAGGGCGACGAGGGCCACTCGGCGCGCGAAGCCCGCACCCTCGGCGACCTCGTCGCCGGCCGCAGCGGGCTGCCCGTGGAGTTCTGGGACGAGCGCATGACGACCGCGCGTGCGCTCCGCAGCATCCA
>JBJMOZ010000262.1:0-14061 GCA_045803465.1 Gemmatimonadales bacterium
CCGCCATCCGGTGCCCGCCGAACCGTTCGAGCAGGTCGCCGCAGGCATGCAGCGCGCCGTGCAAGTCGAACCCCGAGACGCTGCGTCCGCTCCCGCGTCCCAGCCCTGACTCGCGGTCGACGGCGACGAGGAACGTCGGACGACCGTACCGCTCCACCACGCGCGATGCGTCGATGCCGACCACGCCGGCGTGCCAGCCTTCGCGCGAATTTCCGGCGACGCTCTCGCTCGACAGCACGAAGGCCATCGCCGACTCGCCGCCCTGCGCTTCGGCCTGCTGCAGCGCCTCCTCGAGCATGCGCTGGTCGAGCTGCTGCCGCTCGCTGTTCAGCGCCTCGAGCTTGCGTGCAAGCGCCTCCGCCTCGGCGGGATCGTCGGTGAGCAGCAACCGCAGGCCTTCCATCGGCTCGTCGATGCGGCCGACTGCGTTCAGGCGCGGTCCGAGGATGTAACCCACGTGGCCGGCCCGGATCTCCTTGCCGGCCAGACCCGCCTGCTGCACGAGGGCTCGCAGGCCCGCCCAGCGCGTGCGGTTCAGCATCTTGAGGCCGTGCCGGACGATCACGCGATTGTCGCCGACGAGCGGCACCACGTCCGCCACCGTCGCAAGGGCGACGTAATCGAGCAGATGCAGCGGCAGATGCTCCGGCAGCCCGAGCGCGGGCACGAGGGCGCGCACGAGCATGAAGGCGAGGCCCGCGCCGCAGAGCATCCCGAGACCGGAGGTGTCGCCGGGCTGCTGTGGATTGACGATCGCGTTCGCGGCCGGCAGCGTGGCACCCGGCAGATGGTGATCGGTCACGACCACCACGAGTCCGGCCGCCCGTGCCGCCGACACGGGCTCCACTGCGGAGATGCCGCAATCGCACGTCAGGATGAGGCCGACGCCTGCCGCCCGCGCCGCCTCGAGACCCGACATGCCGAAGTCGTAACCGTCACGCATGCGATGCGGGATGAACGGCACCACCTTTGCCCCGGCGAGCCGGAGGGCGCGGGTGAGGATCGCGGTGGAGCACTGCCCGTCGACGTCGTAATCGCCGTGCACGCCGATCGTAGTGCCGCGGCGGACGGCATCCACGATTTCCGTCACCGCCTCGCGCATGCCGGCGAGGGCGTATGGATCGCTGAGGTCGTCGAGCGTAGGCCTGAGGAAGCGGCGCACCGCGTCGGGGTTGGTGTGACCGCGCTGGAGCAGCAGCGACGCCAAGGCACCCGGCAGGTGCGTCGCGGCCGCGAGCGCGGCGGCCGCCTCGGGGACCGGCTGGGGCTCGAGCACCCAGCGCGTCGGCGGCGCCGAACGCTGCCCGGGGGCCGCGAGCTTCACGGGATCATCCCGCGACTTCGGGGGCGTAGAGGATCACGCCGCACGCCTCGCAGCCGTCGACGAGCAGGCCAGCGCGGATCTCGCCACGGCGACTCAGCGGAATGGCGCTGTAGCAGGCGCTGCAGGCAAACCCCACCAGCGGCACCACCGGTGGCGCGCTCTTCTTCTGCCGCAGCCGGTCGTAGCGCGTGCGGAGTGCGCGCTCCACCCGCGCAGCGCTTGCCTCGCGGACCTCCAGCGCCGCGTTGCGCTGCGCCACCGCCGCATCGCGTCGTTTGGCGATGTCGGCACGCTCGGCTTCCTGGCCGGTGGCCGCTTCCTCGAGCACACGCGCGGTCTCGGCGACTCGCGACTCGAGGCGCTGCGCCTCCTCGCCGAGTCGAAGCCACTCGGCTTCCTCGCGCTGCACCACCTGTCGACCGAGGTCGATCTCGGCCGTGACGGCGTTGGCTTCCTTCTGGTTGCGCACCACGTCGAGCCGCTGCTGGCGCTTCTGCTGCTGGCCGCGGAACTGCTCGAGGCGCTTCGCCACCTCGTCACGTCGTTCCGTCATGTCGGCAAGGGCGCGCGCGGCGGACTGGGCATCGCGGTCGGCCCTGGCCAGCCGCTCGTCGAGCGCGGATTCCAGCGCCATCAGCTCCGCCACGACCATGTCGGCCTCGAGCAGCGAGAGATCCTTCGACTGCAGGTCGAGCAGTTTTTCGAGATCAGGATGCATGCGGTCTCCTCTGGCGCGTCCGGGCCTCGCCGGGACGCGTGTAGGCAAGCTGCTTCCACTGTTCAGGGAAGCGTCTCTGCAGGTCGGTGCGCAGCGCAAGCGCCTGCTGCACCAGCTCCGCCTTTCGGGCCGGGTCGGGTTCCTGCTCTCGCTCGGCGATCAAGGCCGAATACTCGCGGAACAGTGGCCGCGCCTCAAGCTTCTGCGTCGCATCGGTGAAGGTGCGATCGGGATCCACGCGGGATTCCGCGGCGCCGGCGAGCAGCTTCTGCCATGCCGCGATGCCGACCTCGGACAGGCGATCACCCAGTGCCGCGGGCTCGACGCCGTCGAGCAACGCCGCATAGATCTCCCGGAGCGCCGGCCGCTCGAACCAGGAGATGGGCACCTCACGCCGTGCGCGCTCCAGCCAGTCCGGATCGTTCAGGAACAGCGTCACCAACGCCCGCTCGGCCGAGGTGCCCACCGGAGGCCGGCGGGGCGCCGCCGGCTCGGGCGAGTGGCCCTCCCGCCGGGTGGGAGCGGGCCCGGACGGCGCCGGCCCCACCGATTCGGGCGGTGCCGCCGGCAGGGCCCTGGCCTCCTTCTCGAGCACCTCGCGACTCACGCCCGTACGCTCCGAGACGAGGCCCAGGTACAACTCGCGCATGATCGGGTCGCTGACGGCACGCAGCGTCGGCAGCAGCCGGTCGAGCGCCTCACGCCGGTGCTCGATGCCCTCGAACCAGCCGCGCCGCTCGAGCAGCTGGATCTTCCGCTCGAGCAGGTCCACGGCGTCCTTGAGCACGGTCTCGAGCGCGGCGGCCCCGCCCTTCCGCACCAGCGAGTCGGGATCCTCGCCCGGGGGCATCGTGGCGACGCGCACCCGCACGCCGCGGCGCAGCAGCTCGTCGCCGGCGCGGAAGGTGGCGCGCAATCCGGCCGCATCGCTGTCGTAGAGGAGGATGGCAGCGGGTGCGAGCTTCTGCAGCAACCCCGCCTGATCGGGCGTCAGCGCCGTGCCGAGTGGGGCGACGACGTGGTCGATCCCGGCGAGCACCAGGCGCAGCACGTCGAAGTAGCCCTCCACCACGAGCACGACCTGCTCCTGGCGAATTGCCTGCTTCGCGTTGTGCAGGTTGTAGAGCTGCCGGCCCTTGTGGAAGATCGGCGTCTCGGGCGAGTTGAGATACTTCGGCTCGCCGGGTCCGAGCAGCCGCCCGCCGAATCCCACCGGCCGGCCGCGGGCGTCGTGGATCGGGAACAGGAGTCGATTGCGGAAGCGCGGCACGATCCGGCTGTCGTCCCGCCGGAACGCCAGTCCGGCGGCGAGCAGCACCTCGTCGGTGATGCCGAGCGCGCGCATCGCCTCCATGAAGTGGTTCCCTTGGGGCGCGTAGCCGAGTGCCAGTTCGCCCCAGTTCTCCTCGGAGATCTCGCGCGACGCCAGATAGCGCCGCGCCTCCCCGGCATCCGGCGACTCGCGCAGCCGTCGCGCGAACCACTCGCCGGCGGTCGCCGCCGCACCGTACAGCGGCTCGTTCGGGTCGGGTCCCTGCCTCTCCTGGGCGTCCGGGATGACGATGCCCGCGCGCCGCGCGAGTTCACGCACGGCCGTGGGATAGTCCATCCCGAAGCGCTTCATGAGGTACGAGAAGGCGTCGCCCCCCTCGTGGCAGACGTAGCAGTAGAACAGGCCTTTCCGCGGAATGACGGCGAAGTTGCGGTGCGTGCCCCCGTGGAACGGGCAGGGTCCGCGATAATCGCTGCCGGTGCGCTTGAGCTCCACGCTCTCGCCCACGAGCGCGATGATGTCGGTCGCGTCCCGGACCTGCTCGATGACCTCCTCCGGTATCCGGCTCACGCAAACTCCGCGATCGTGACGCCCACGCCGCCCTGCGGCCGTGGGGCATAGTCGAACTTCTTCACCCGCTTGTCCCGCTGCAGCACCTGCCGCACGCGCTCGCGCACGACGCCCGTGCCCATCCCATGGATGATCCGCAGGTACGGCTGCTCGGCGAGCACCGCCGCATCGAGCGCGGAGATGGTGGTGGCTTCCGCCTCGTCCCCAGTGAGCCCGCGCAAGTCGAGCTCGAGCGACGCCTCGCCGGGGTCGAGCTCGGTGGCGCGCTTCTCCTTCCGCGCCTCCCGCCGTCCGAGCACCTCGGTGCCCGCGGCTTCCGCCACCAGCTTCATGGACCCGACCGCCACGACCAGCCGGCCGTCGTCGCGCACCTCGATGACGTCGCCCGTGAGGCCGGAACTCAGTCGCACGCGCTGGCCGGCCTCGAATGCGCTTGCCGGCGCTGGCGCACCGTCGGCCGCGACGTCCTTCGCGGGACCGGCCTTCCTGATGGCGTCCTCGACGGTGCGCCGGGCCTCGCGCGCCGCGTCCTCGCCGGTGGCGGCACGCGCACTGCGGATGGCCTGCTCCACCGTCTCCCGCGCCTCGAGGAGATAGCGGCGCGCCTCCTCGCGCGCACGGCGATCGGCGTCCTTTTCGCGCTTCGCCAGTTCCTTCTCGCGAGCGGCCTGCGCCTCGCGCTGCAGCTCGAGCCGCGCACCGAGGGACTCGTGCTCCACTCGCAGATCCTCGAGCTGCGCCTTGAGCGCGTCGAGTTCGCGCTCACGCTCCTCGGCGCGCGCCAGCAGCAGGTCGAGCCGCTTCTCCTCGTCGGTGACGCGACCTTCCGCATCCGACAACACGCCCTGATCGACGCCGAGGCGTCGCGCGATGGCCAGACCGTACGACCGCCCGGGCACGCCCTTCCTGAAACGGTACGAGGGCGAGAGCGTGGCGGTGTCGAACTGCAGGGAGCCGTTCACGATGCCCGGCACCTCGCCCGCGAGCGGCTTGAGCGCACCGAGGTGCGTCGTGGCGAACGTGAGTGCGTGCCGTCGGGTGAGAGCCACCAGCACCGCGGCCGCCAGAGCCGCGCCCTCCGCCGGGTCGGTACCGCTTCCGATCTCGTCCAGCAGCACGAGCGTGGCATCGTCGGCATCCTCGAGCACCCGGCGCAGCAAGGCGACGTGCCCGCTGAAGGTGGAGAGGTTGGCCGCGAGCGACTGGCGGTCGCCGATATCGGTGAAGACGCGCGTGAAGATCGGCAACGCCGTGCCCGGGCCCACCGGCGGCACGATGCCACTCTGCGCCAGGAGCGCCGAGAGGGCCGCGGCCTTGAGCAGCACCGTCTTGCCGCCGGTGTTGGGTCCCGACACGAGCAGCGTGCGCTCGCCATCGCCGAGCGAGAGCGAGAACGGCACGACGTCCACGCCGGCGGCGAGCAGCAGCGGATGCCGCGCCTCGACGATGTCGAGCGCGCCGCCGGGGGCCACGACCGTCGGCACTTCACCCTTCGCGGCGACGGCATAGCGGGCACGCGCCACGAGGTCGTCGACGGCGACGCACATCTCGAGCGCGTCGAGCAGCGCCTCGCGCGCAGGCCGGAGCATCTGCGTCAGTTCCCGCAGCACGCGCAGCGCCTCGCGCTCCGCGTCCGCCTCCGCCTCGCGCAGCGCGTTGCCGAGCTCGACCACCTCGGTCGGTTCCACGAAGAGCGTTCCCGCGCTCGACGACTCGTCGTGCACGATGCCCGAGGGCCGGCTGCGCGAGTCGCGACGCACGGGGATGACGTAGCGGCCATTGCGCACCGTGACGCCGGCATCGGGCACGCTCGTCTGCGGTTCGAGCGCGCGCAACACGCCTTCGAGGCGCTTGACCAGCCGGGCGCGCGACTGTTGCACCGCCTGCCGCGCGGCTGCGAGCGCCGGGCTCGCCGTATCGAGCAGCTCGCCGTCGTCGTCCACCGATTGGAGCAGCCGCTGGTCCACGCGCTTGTCCGGCAGCGACACGGCCAGCGCGGCCGCGCGCGGACACTGCTCCGCCACGCGGCGCAGCTCGCCCTGCACCAGTCGCGCCGCCACCAGCAGCTTGCCGATCGCCGCGAGCTCGCGCGGCTCGAGCACGGCGCCCTCGATGCGCAGGTGCGCGAGTGGGCGTTCCACCTCCGGCACCGGTTCGGCCAGCAGCTTCTCGCCGCGACGGAAGAGCGCGGCCACCTCGCCCACGAGCGCCAGCTCGTCCGAGATCCACGCCTGATCGGTGGACGGCCGGCGCGCGCGCACGCGCCCCGCGCCCAGCGGGCCCGCGGCGTAGCCCGCCACGACGTCGAGGACCGTGCCGAACTCGAGCGTCTCGAGCGCCTCGGCGATCCAGCGGTCCTCGACGGCAGACGGGGTGCCGGCCGCGGCGCGGTCCGGCACCCCGACATCCGACATGCGGTCCTGCACAAGCGTCATTCCCGAGCCAGCTCCTCGCGCACGATCTGGTTGATCACCTTGCCGTCCGTCCGCCCCTTGAAGATGGGCATCACCCTGCCCATGACCTTGCCCATGTCCCTGCTGCCGTCGGCCAGGGCGGCGCGCACGGCGGCACGGATCTCCTCGGGATCGACCTCGGGCGGCAGGAACTCCTCGATGACACGGATCTGTGCGGCATCCGCCTCGGCGAGCTCCGTGCGGCCCGCCTTCTCGAACTGCTCCACGGCGTCGCGCCGCAGCTTGATCTGCTTGCGCAGCACGTCGACGACGTCGGCGTCGGTGAGCGCCTGGCGCAATTCGAGCTCGCGGTTCTTGAGACTCGAAAGGACCGTCCCCAGCACGCGGGTCCGGTCCTTGTCCTGGGCCTTCCGGGAGGCGTTCATCGCGGCCTGCATGGCGAGGGCGATGTCAGACACGTGAGTACCGCGGCCCGCGTCTGGTCTTCCTGATGGCAGCGCTCTGCTTTCTCTTCCGCTTCTCGCTCGGCTTCTCGTAGTGCCGATGCCTGCGGAGGTCGGAGAGGATTCCCGCCTTCTCGCACTTCTTCTTGAATCGCTTCAGGGCCCGCTCGAAATTCTCGTCGTCGTGAAGCACCACTTCCGACATGCCAGAAATCACCCCTTCCGCAGCCCTCGCCGGGGCGCATGAGAGCAACTCGTAAGTCTATTCACCACAATAAGGTCCTGCAAGTTTTTCGCAGCGCGTGAAAGGCTGTCCGCCACATCTTCCTGCTCCTACCCCGGAGGCCAGCCGAGGGGGCGTCCGCCGAGCAGGTGCACGTGGAGGTGGAAGACCGATTGCCCCGCCTCGCGACCCGTGTTGGTGACGAGACGGTATCCCGTGGCGTCGAGGCCCGCCTCGGTCGCCACCTTGGCAGCGAGCTGGAAGACGTGGCCGAGGAGCGCGGCACCGTCCTCACCGGCGGCGTCGCGCACGGCGTCGACGTGCCGCGTCGGGACCACGAGCACGTGCGTGGGCGCCTGCGGATGGAGGTCGCGGAAGGCAATCGCGTGCTCGTTTCGCGCGACGATCTGGGCCGGGATCTCGCCCGCCACGATCCGGCAGAAGATGCAGTTGTCAGCCATCGGTTCCCCGTTCTCGTGCCGTCTGGATGAGCGCCGCGGCCGATACCGCGGCGGTCTCGAACCGGAGCGTGTGCGGCCCGACCCGCACCGGCTGATACCCGGCCGCGCGTGCCTGCGCCGCCTCGTCCTCGGTGAACCCTCCCTCGGGCCCCACGAGCGCCGTCACGGCCGTCGACGTGCCGAGGCCGGCCGGCGCACGGCCAGTGGCATCGAGCAGCCAGCGCTCGCCGGATCGGGGCGCATCGACGAATGTTTCGAACAGGACGGGCGGCAGCACGCGCGGCGTCCAGAAGGTGCCGCTCTGCTTGATGGCCTCGCGTGAACGGCGCGCCAGCTTTTCGACGTGTGCGTCGCGGACCCGCGTGGCGACGTTCACCGTCCGCTGGGTTTCGAGCGGTACCACATCCGTCACCCCGAGCTCGGCGGCCTTCTCCACCAGCCAGGTGAACCGGTCGCGATCACCGGCGCCCACCGCGAGCACGAGTGGTGGGGGTGGCGCGGCGTGCTCCACGAGCTCGATGGTGAGCACGAATCGGCTGCCGTCCGACTCGAGCAACCCCGTACCGCCCGACCCGACGCCATCCCGGAAGCGCACGCGCACGCCGTGCTCGCCGCGCCGGACCTTCAGGTGATGGGCTTAGTCCGCACCGAGCTCGAGCCGCTCGCCAACCTCGCCTGCGCCCGGCGCGACGAGCACCGTGATCACGGGCGGGCGGCCACTCCCCACCATCCGGCGTCGATGACCTCGTCCACTTCGGTGTAGTGCTGCGCCGCGAGCGCCGCGCGGAATTCCGCCGCCTCGGTGTGCTCCATGCCGGAGAAGATCGCGATGCCGCCGGGCACGAGCGACGCGCGGATCTCGGGCAGCAACGCCACGTTCACGAGCCGGAGAATGTTCGAGCACAGGACTTCGGCGGGCCCGACGACGGGTGCGAGCTGCGCCGCGTCGCCGAACAGGAACTCGACCTTGTCGGCCACCCCGTTGCGCCGCGCGTTCAGCTCGGCGACTTCGTTCGCGTCCTCGTCCACTTCGATGCCCACCGCCCGCCGCGCGCCCAGCTTCACGGCCGAGATGGAGAGGATGCCGCTGCCGCTGCCCAGGTCGAGCATGCGATCGCCCGGTTTCACGTGACGCTCGAGCAGCGCAAGCGCGGCGCGCGTCGAGCCGTGTTCGCCCGTGCCGAACGCCGTCTCGGGATCGATGATCGCCTGCGGGCCGTCGAACGACGGATCGGCCAGCCAGCTCGGCGTCACCACCAGCCGCCCGAACTGCCGCGACGGGATGCCGTCGCGCCAGCGCTCGACCCAGTTGACCTCGGGCATCTCGGCGCGCGTGAGCGCCGTGTCCCACGCGCCGCGCAGCTCGCGCTCCAGCCGGTCGGCGTCCTCCGCGGTCGCGGCGAAGGCGAGCAACGTCCCGTCATCCCGTTCCTCGACCGCCTGCCCCGTGTGCGCCACGAGCCACGCGCCCAGCGCCTCGCGGCGCTCGGAGGGGGCGGCGACCTTCAAGGAGATCCAGCTCATGCGCCCAGCACCTCGCGGATGCGCGACCAGAAGCCGGATGTCTGCTGCGGCGCGGCGCCCTCGTGGCGCGCCAGCTCGCGGAAGAGCCGTTCCTGCTCGTCGGTGAGTCGTTCGGGGGTCCACACGTGCACGCGCACGTGCAGGTCGCCGTAGCCGCTCTGGCCGAGGCGAGGCAGGCCGCGGCCCTTCAGGCGCAGCATGGAGCCGGACTGCGTACCCGGCGGAATGCGCACCTGCTCCTCGCCGACGGCCGTCGGCACGGTGGCCTCGGTGCCCAGGGCCGCCTGGGTGAAGGAGATGGCGAGGGTATGCACGAGATCGTCGCCCTGGCGCTCGAAGCGGTCGTCGTCCTTGACCTCGAGCATGACGACCAGGTCGCCGCTCTGGCCGCCGCGCGTGCCCACCGCGCCCTGGCCGCGAAGCGTCAGGTAGTTGTTGGACGAGACGCCCGGTGGGATCTCCACCTGCACCGAGCGCTCGCCGCGCACGCGGCCCTCGCCGCGGCACACGTCGCACGCCTGGGTGATGACCTCGCCCTCGCCGCCGCAGGTCGGGCAGGCGCTCACCGACACGAACTGGCCGAACACGCTGCGCGCCGCGCGGCGCACCTCGCCCGCGCCGCCGCACGTGGTGCAGCGCTGCGGCTTCGTGCCCGCCTTGGCGCCGGTGCCGCTGCACTCGTTGCAACGCTCGAGCGTCTTGAGCTTGACCGTCTTCTTCACGCCCGTGTGCACCTCGGCGAGCGTGAGGCGCACCGTCACCCGGATGTCCTGACCGCGGCGCGACTCGTCGGCCGCGCGCTGCCCGCCGCCCTGACCGAACATCTGCTCGAAGCCGGCGAACCCGCCGAAGTCGCGCATGAAGATGTTGAGCGCCTCGGAGAGGTCGACGTGGTGGAAATCGAAGCCGTTGGTGCCGGCGCCGACGCCCGCCTTGCCGTAGCGGTCGTACGCCGCGCGCTTCTGCGGATCGCGCAGCACCTCGTACGCCTCGGTGATCTCCTTGAAGCGCCCCTCCGCCTCGGGCGTCCGGTTCTTGTCCGGGTGCCATTCCATCGCGAGCTTGCGATAGGCCTTCTTGATGTCGGCCTCGGAGGCGTCGCGCTCGACGCCCAGCAGGCGATAGAACTCACTCATGCGAACAACCCCTCCACGAGACGACTCGTGTGATCCACGAGACTGACGATCTTGTCGTATGGCATGCGCGTCGGTCCGAGCACGCCGATCACGCCCTTCACGTCGCCGAGGCGATAGGACGCGGTCACCAGCGTGAACCCGGCCAGCCGCGGGTCGGGATTCTCGCCCCCGATCGTGATGGTCAGGCCGCGGCGCGCGCGCTCCCCGAGCGCCGTGGCCAGCAGGTCGCGGCGCTCGGTGAGCGAGAGCAGGTCGCGCATGCGCTCATTGCTGCCGGTGAACTCCGGCTGGTCGGCGAGCAGGCTCGCGCTGCCAAGCAGCACGCCCTGCCCCGCGTCGTCGGCGAACTCGAGCAGCTCGTCGCCCTGCGCGATGAAGATGTTGACCAGCTCGCGATCGGCGTCCGCGCCGCGCACGTCGCGCAGGCGCTCGCGTACGGTGCGTCGGATCTCGGCGAGCGTATGCCCCGCCAGGCGCTCATTGAGCAGCTGCCCCACGCGCTGGACCGCCTCGGCCGGGAGCGTGCTCGGCACCTGCACGAAGATGGTGCGCACGACGCCACTTCGAAGCGTGAAGACGAGCAGCAGCCGATCCGCGGCCACCGGCACGAGCTCGATGCGGTCGAGCAGCGTCTGCTCGAGCGCCGGCGCGGCCGCCATGCCCAGCTCCTGGGTCAGGACGCCGAGGACCTGGGCGGCGCGGCGAAGGATCGTCTCCAGCGCGTTGGCGGTCGAGGCGGCGTGGAGCTCGAGCCGGAGCCGCTCCTGCTCGGTCTCGGTCGGCAGGGTGGGACGCACCACACCGTCCACGAAGGTGCGGTAGCCCAGATCGGTGGGGATGCGGCCGGCCGAGGTGTGCGGATGAAACAGGTAGCCGCGCTCCTCGAGATCGCTCATCGTGTTCCGGAGCGTCGCCGGCGACACGCCCAGACCGGCCTCGCGTGCGAGCACCTGGCTGCCGGCAGGCTCGGCGGTGCGCACGTACGCGCGCACCACCGCCTCCAGCACCCTGAGTTCGCGTTCGGTCAGACGTTCCGGTCCCGGCATTCTCGTAATCTACCTAGCGTGACGACCTGTTGTACGGCCAAGCTCCGCCATCGTGGCAGTCGGATGCGCCGATCCGGCTGCCACGGCAAGAGTACTGGTGGCGATGAGCAAGTGATGTGCTCAGGCGGCCGCGCGCACGAGCGCATCGAGCCTGAGCCAGCCTTCGGCTGTTAGCACTACGCGATCAGCTCGATGTTCGGCCCATCCGGCCTCGAGCCAAGCGGCGGGGGAACCTAGCAGGTTGGCCGGCAATCCTTCCACCGTGCGCAGGCCGAGATAGAGCTCCTCCAGCCGCACCTGGGCATCGTCGAGCACTTCCTCGGCCTCGGCGACCGGCTGGCCCGCGATCGAGGCGCGCTCGTAGGCGGCCCACGCCGCGACATTCCAGCGGCGCCGGCGCCCCAGGCCGCTGTGCGCAGATGGACCAAGCCCGATGAAGGGCGCCCGGCGCCAGTACGCGCTGTTGTGCCGCGCGCGGAAGCCGTGGCGGCCGTAGTTCGACACCTCGTAGTGCCCGAAGCCGGCGGAGGTGAGTCGATCATGGGCGAGCAGGAACTCGGCGGCGTAGCGCTCGTCCGGCGCCGGCTCCACCTCGGCACGCGCGGTCCAGCGTCCGAGCGGGGTACCCGGCTCCACCGTGAGGCCGTAGAGCGAGAGATGCTCCGGCGCGAGCGCGATGGCGGCATCGAGGTCGGCGGCCCAGTCGCGCTGGAGCGAATCGGGCACGGCGAAGATGAGATCGAGCGAGAGATCGTCGACACCACCCTCGCGCAGCGCGGCGACGGCGCGATGAACGGCCGGGAGGTCGTGCGTGCGATGCATCCAGGCCAGCACGGCGGGGTGGAACGATTGCACACCGAGCGACACGCGATTGACGCCGCCGGCGCGCCACGCAGCCACGGCCCGCGGCGAGACATCTTCGGGGTTGGCCTCCAGCGTGATCTCGGCATCGGCGTCCAGCGGCCGCAACGCCCGAATGCCGTCGAGCAGGCGCGCAATCTCGCCCGGCGCCAGCTTCGATGGCGTGCCGCCGCCGAAGTAGACCGTGCGAAGCGACGACACGCCGTCGAGCGCCGTGTCCGCCTGCCACGCACGCCACTCCGCGAGCACCGCATCCACGAACGCGCGCGACGGCACCTCGCGGCGCACCGCGATGGCGAAATCGCAGTAGCTGCAACGACGCGCGCAGAAGGGGACGTGAATGTAGAGGTGCATGTCCGAAGTCTAAGGCACGCGAAGGCGGAAGCGCGCACCCGGCAGCGGCTCGACGAGGCCACGCAGCTCGAGCGCCGTCACCAGCGCCAGGGTGTCCGACGTGGCGATCCCGAGGCGTTCGGCGAGCCTGTCCGCATCGACCTCGCCGGACATCAGCTCCTCGGCGACGCGGCGCTCGGCCGCGGGAAGCTCGGCGGGCAGCATCGGCGTCACCGCCGCCACGCGGCGAGCGGGCGGCGAAGGCAAGAAGCGCTCGAGATCCTCCTCGGCGAGATAGGGCGTCGCGCCATCGCGGATCAGGCCGTTCGCGCCGACCGAGGTCCGCGCTGTGATGGGACCCGGCACGGCGAGCACATCCCGGCCCTGCTCCAGGGCGGCGCTGACCGTAATGAGCGCTCCCGAGCCCACCGCGGCCTCCACCACCACAGTGGCGCGCGCGAGACCGCTGATGAGGCGATTGCGCCGCGGGAAGGCGAAGACACGGGGCCGCTCGCCCGGCGGATACTCGCTTACGAGCGCACCGTCGCGCAGCACGCGCTCGTACAGGGCGCGATTCGCGGCCGGATAGATGACGCCGAGCCCGTTGCCGAGCACGCCCACGGTGGTGCCGCCTGCATCGAGTGCCGCGGCGTGCGCCACGGCGTCGATGCCCCGCGCCATGCCGCTCACGACGACCGCGCCGCCCTGTACGGCCGCCCTCACCACAAGGCAACAGGCGGTCGCGCCGTACGGCGTGTGATCACGGCTCCCGACGACCGCGATCGACGGCCGGCCGAGGAGCGACACATCGCCCTGCGCGAAGAGCACTGGCGGCGGATCGGGGATCTCGCGCAGTTGGGCGGGAAACGCGGGGTCGTGCGGCAGCAGCGTGACGGCTCCCATCCGCTCGGCGTCGGCGAGCATGCGTTCGCCGACGTCGGCATCGGCGGCGCGCACGGCGGTGGCGGCAGCCTTGGTGATGCCCGGAATGGCGCGCAAAAACGCGAACGGCGCCGAGAGGGCGCCGAGCGGGGAGTCACAGGCCTGCTGCAGCAGGGCGAAGCGGGCGGCGCCGAGACCGGGCGTCAGCGCGAGCGCCACGTAGGCGGCGCGCTGGCGGCGTTCGTCAGGACTCCAGAAGATCATCGTCCTCCTCGAACAGCTCGTCTGCCGGATGCTCCACGTCGGGTTCCTCGACGTCTGCGTCCTGCTCCGGTTCGGCTGCACGCACCGCACCGATGAAGTCCCACAGCCGCTCCTTCAGATCATCGAGGCCGGTGCCGGCGGCGCTCGAGATCTCGAGGCGCATGGCGGCCTCCGGTGCGTGCAGGTCCGGGATGACCTCGCCCTCGGGCAGCAGGTCGCGCTTGGTGAAGATCACGATGTGCGGCTTCTCCGCGAGCGGTGCACTGTATGCGGCGATCTCGCGGCGAAGGCGATCGTAGCTCTCCTGCAGCTCGGGCTGGTCGAGCGGCAGCAGGAACGCGAGGAGCCGGGTGCGCTCGACGTGCCGCAGGAAGCGCAGGCCGAGTCCCTTGCCCTCGTGTGCACCTTCGATGATGCCCGGAATGTCGGCCACGACGAATGAGCGGCTGCCGGTCAGGCCCACCACGCCGAGATTGGGCTCGAGCGTCGTGAACGGATAGTCGGCGATCTTGGGCCGCGCCGCGGAGATGACGGACAGGAGCGTGCTCTTGCCCGCGTTGGGTTCGCCGACAAGGCCGACGTCGGCGAT
>JBJMOZ010000270.1:0-7836 GCA_045803465.1 Gemmatimonadales bacterium
AGTGGCTCGGAATTGGCTTCGAGACCTTTATCTCACCGCGACGGGGCCCGGAACGCCGTGCTACTTCCGGCTTGCGCCCGTCCTAATGGATTCGCTTGTCGCGGCCGGCCCACTCCCGTTCCCGAAGCACGAACTTCTGAATCTTGCCGGTGGCAGTTTTGGGAAGGTCGCCAAATTCGACGGCGGCGGGGCATTTGAAGTGGGCGAGGTGCTCCCGGCAGAAGGCGATGACCTCGTCCGGCGTGGCGGTCGCGCCCGGTTTGAGCGTGACGAACGCCTTCGGTCGCTCGCCCCAGCGGTCGTGCGGCATCGAGACGACCGCGCACTCGAGCACCGCCGGATGGCGGCAGACCACTTGCTCGACCTCGATCGTCGAGATGTTCTCGCCGCCCGAGATGATGATGTCCTTGCCGCGGTCCTTCACCTTGAAGTAGCCGTCCGGATGCAGCACCGCGAGGTCGCCGGAGTGGAACCAGCCGCCGCGGAATGCCTCCTCGGTGGCGTTCGGGTTCTTGAGATAGCCCTTCATGGTGATGTTGCCGCGAAACATGATCTCGCCCATCGTCTCGCCGTCCGCGGGCACGGGCGTCATCGTCTCGGGATCGAGCACCTGCACGCCTTCCTCCGTCACGAAGCGCATGCCCTGCCGGCCGTTCCGCAGGGCGCGTTCGCGCGCGTCGAGCGCGTCCCACTCCTGCTGCTTCACGCAGACCGTGGCGGGCCCGTACACCTCGGTGAGGCCGTACACGTGGGTGATCTCGACGCCGTGACGCTCCATCGCCTCGATGGTCGCGGCCGGCGGTGCCGCGCCCGCGATGTAGCCCTTCACCAGATGGTCGATGCCAGCCCATTCGTCGTCGGGCGCGTTGATGAGCATGTTGTGCACGATGGGCGCGCCGCCGAAGTGCGTCACCCGGTGCGTGCGGATGAGGCCGAGCACCGTGGGCGCGTCGACCTTGCGAATGCACACGCCCGTGCCCGCCAGCGCCGCGAGCGCCCACGGGAAGCACCAGCCGTTGCAGTGGAACATGGGCGCCGTCCACAGGAACGTCGCGAAGCGCGGCACGCTCCACGCCAGGATGGTGCCCAGCGCCGCGAGGTGCGCGCCGCGGTGATGATAGACCACGCCCTTCGGGTTGCCGGTGGTGCCGGAGGTGTAGTTGAGCGCGATGGCGTCCCATTCGTCTTCAGGTGGCAGCCACGCGTAATCGGACTCGCCGGTGGCGAGGAACGTCTCGTAGTCGAGCTCGCCCAGGCGGAGGCCCGGGCCGTCGTACTCGGCGTCGTCCACGTCGATCACGCGCGGCGGCGAGGAGCACAGCCGCAGCGCCGTCGAGATGACGTCCGAGAACTCGCGGTCCGTGATGAGCACCTTCGCCTCGCCGTGGTCGAGCATGAAGGCGATCGTGGGCGCGTCGAGGCGCACGTTCATGGTGTTGAGCACCGCGCCACTCATGGGCACGCCGAACTGGCACTCGAACATCTCGGGCGTGTTGAGCAGCATCGTCGCCACCGTGTCGCCGCGCCCGATGCCGATCCGCTCTAGCGCCGAAGCCAGGCGGCGACAGCGCTCGTAGGTCTCGCCCCAGGTGTAGCGCCGCGCGCCGTGGATCGTCGAGACCCGCTCAGGACACGTCGACCCCGCCCAGTCGAGGAACGTGAGCGGGGTGAGCGAGGCGAAGTTGGCGGCGTTGGGGTCGAGCCCCGTGTCGTAGATGCCGCGGCCATTCATGCGGGCAGGCCTTTGGAGGAGGTTCTCCAATGTGTGGACGATGACGGGCGGTGTCGAGGCAGGTAGAGTTCGGGCCATGCGCATCGTGCTCGTCCACGGCCTGGGCCGTACACCCGTCTCGCTCTGGCGACTCGCGCGGACACTGCGTGCCGAAGGCCATGCGCCGTCGTTCGTGGGCTACGTGGCGGCCGTCGAGCGGTTCGAGGCCATCCGGGTTCGTGTACGACGACGTCTCGAGGCCGCCGCCGCGACCGGCACCCCGTATGCGGCCCTCGGCCACTCCCTGGGCGGCCTCCTCCTCCGGTCGGCGTTGGCCGACTGGCCGGCCGACCTTCCCCTCCCCGCCCGCCTCATCATGCTGGGCACGCCCAACCAGTCCCCCCGGCTTGCCCGGCGGCTGCAGCGATTCTGGCCATATCGCATGGCGCTGGGCGAGGCGGGTCAGGTGCTGGCGCGGCCGGCCTTCTTCGCCGAGCTGCCGGCGTTGCCGGTGCCCGGCACCATCGTGGCCGGGGTGCGCGGGATCGGCGGCCGCTGGAGCCCCTTCGGCGACGAACCCAACGATGGCATCGTGGCCCGCAGCGAGACGCTGCCGCACGAGGGAGTTCCGGTGGTGGAAGTGCCGGCGACGCACACCTTCCTGATGGATCATCCGGCGGTGCGTCGTATCGTGGCGCAAGCACTGCGCGACGCCGTTGACGGTCGTGGGGAAGCCCGGTAGCCGACCCTGCGCCGCGCCGAGGTACTTTAGGTCACCCCTTCTTCCGGATACCCGATGCCCGACGCCAACGCGCGCCGATTCGGCTTCGAGACGCGCATGCTCCACGCCGGTCACATTCCCGATGCGGAAGTCGGGGCGCGAGCCGTGCCGATCCACCAGACCACGAGCTTCGTCTTCGACAGCCCGGAGCAGGCGGCGCTGCTGTTCGAGCTCAAGGAGTACGGCAACATCTACACGCGGATCGGCAACCCGACCACCGCGGCATTCGAAGAGCGCGTGGCATCGCTCGAGGGCGCGACGGGCGCGCTCGCCACCGCGAGCGGCATGGCGGCCCAGCTCGTGGCCTTGATGACCATTCTGCAGCCCGGCGACGAGATCGTCAGCTCGTCGCACCTCTATGGCGGCACCGTCACGCAGTTCGTGCACACGTTCCGCAAGCTGTCGGTGGTGGCCCGGTTCGTCGATCCGCACGACTTCGACGCGTGGGAGGCGGCCATCACCCCGCGCACCCGCCTGCTGTATGGCGAGACCGTGGGCAACCCGCGCGGCAGCATCCTCGACCTGGAGCGGCTGGCCGCGCTCGCGGGCAGCCACCGGCTCCCGCTCGTCGTCGACAACACCTTCGCGACCCCGTGGCTCTGCCGGCCCATCGAGTGGGGCGCCACCGTCGTGGTGCACTCCGCCACCAAGTTCCTCGGCGGCCACGGCACGAGCATCGGCGGCGTGCTGTGCGAGTCGGGCCGGTTCGACTGGTCGCACATGCCGACGGTGGCCGCGCCGTCGGGCTCCTACCACGGGCTCAAGTTCCCCGAGACATTCGGCCACTACGGCTTCCTCATGAAGGCGCGCGCCGAGACGCTGCGCGATACCGGCGCGACGCTCTCGCCGTTCAACGCCTTCCTCCTGCTGCAGGGCCTCGAGACGCTCTCGATCCGCATGGAGCGCCACGTGGCGAATGCGCAGGGCGTGGCCGAGTTCCTGGCGGCGCACCCGCAGGTGGCGTGGGTGGCGTACGCGGGCCTGCCGGACCATCCCGACCACGCCCTGGCGCAGAAGTACCTGGGCGGGCGGCCCGGTGCGGTGCTCTCCTTCGGCCTCGACGCGACGGGCGATGCCGCGCGCGAGCGCGGCCGCGAATTCATCCGCGGGCTGCAGGTGTTCTCGCACCTCGCGAACGTGGGCGACGCGCGGAGCCTCGTCATTCATCCCGCGTCGACCACGCACCAGCAGCTCTCGGAAGCGGAGCTGCAGGCCGCCGGCGTCGGGCCGGAGCTCATCCGCCTGTCGGTCGGACTCGAAACCCTGGAGGACCTGCTGTGGGATCTGGATCAGGCACTGCGTGCGACATCACGCTGAACACCTCGCTCTCGGACGAGGAACGCGCCCGGTGGCAGGACGCGGACACGATCCGTCGCATCCTGCGTGACACGCGCACGGTCGCCGTGGTCGGGCTCTCCACCGACCCGCAGAAGGCGAGCACCTTCGTCGCCGCGTACCTGCAGTACGAGGGCTACCGGATCATTCCCGTGACGCCGAAGGGCGGCACCCTGCTGGGCGAGCGCACCTGGCCCGACCTCGCCAGCGTCCCCGACCCGATCGACCTCGTGGTGCCCTTCCGGCCGGCGCACGACTGCACGGAGATCGCGCGACAGGCGGTGGCGGTGCGAGCCAAGGCGTTCTGGCTGCAGCTCAGGCTACTGAATCGCGAGGCCGCCGAGGTGGCGTCGGCCGGCGGGCTCGACGTGGTCATGGACAAGTGCGTGAAGATGGAGCACGGACGTTTCCAAGGTGGCCTGCACTGGGCCGGCATGAACACGGAGCTCGTGAGCGCGCGACGACGAGGTCGCTGAGCGCTCGAGGCGGCGGTGCGCGTAGATTGCGGCATCACGCACGCCAAGGAGTTCGGCAGGATGCATCGGCTCGTCCGCACCATGCTCACGGCCGCCGCGGTGGCCGTCTCGACCGCACCTCTCGCCGCACAGCGGCCCGATCGCGCCCGCCTCCAGGCCGTCACCGATTCCATCGTCGCCGCCGCACTCGCCACCGGCAACGTGGCGGGCATGTCGGTGGCGGTCATGCGGGGCCGCGACACGCTGGTGTTCAAGGGCTACGGCCTCGCGGACCTCGAGTTCGACGTCCCGACGCCGCCGGGCGCGATCTACGAGATCGGTTCGATCACCAAGCAGTTCACCGCCGTGGCCATCCTGCAGCTCGTCGAGCAGGGCAAGCTCTCGCTCGACGACGATGTCTCGACGCACTTCCCCGACTACCCGATGCGCGGCCAGCGCATCCCGATCCGTCGCCTGCTCGACCACACCTCGGGCATCGCGAGCTACACCGACCTGCCCGAGTACGCCGACCTCTCCCGCCTGCCGCTGACGCCCGACTCGGTCGTGAGCTTCTTCAGCAGCCATCCGATCGACTTCGCGCCGGGCGCGCGGATGTCGTACAACAATTCGGCCTACTTCCTTCTCGGCCTGCTCATCGAGAAGCTGAGCGGCCTCTCCTACGCGGAGTACGTCCGCCAGAAGCTCTTCGAGCCCGCCGGCATGACCGACGCGCGCTACTGCAGCGAGACCGCCGTCGTGAAGCGACGCGCGCACGGCTACGACATGAGTCGCACGGGCCTCGTGCGGGCCAACTTCGTGGTGCACACCTGGCCCTACGCGGCGGGCTCGCTCTGCGCCAGCCCGGGCGACCTGGTGGCGTGGAACCGCGCGCTGCACGGCGTGAAGCTCCTGTCGGAGCGGAGCTACCGCGAGCTCATCACGACCGGCCCGCTCAACGACGGCACCCGCATCCGCTACGCCAAGGGCGTTGCGGTGGACTCGCTGCACGGCCGCCGCACCGTGCATCATGGCGGCGACATCGACGGCTTCGCCAGCGAGCTGCAGTGGTTTCCCGACGGCGACGTGACGATCGCGGTCCTGATGAATTCGCAGGGTCCGGTGCGGCCGTACGCCATCGCGCATGCCATCGGCGCGGCGCTCTTCGGCCGGCCCGCGACGCGGACCGCCCCACGAGGTACCACGGCCGAGTACGTGGGCGAGTACCGCGCCGACTCGGAGGCTTCGGCGAGGTCGTTGAGCATCGAGCAGGACACCGCCGGCGCCGGCTTGGTGATGCGGATGGGAAACCGGCCCGGCGTCCCGATCGGCTTCGCCGGTCCCGACACGTTCGACGCGTCGGCGCCGGTCGGCAACCTGCGGTTCACCTTCCTGCGAACCGGCGGCCGGGTCACGGCGGTGCGGTTCGACCCGGTCTACGGCAATCAGGTGCTCCAGCTGCAGGCCGCGTCCAAGTGAGCGACCCCCGGGGTAGCACGTGACATGGAAACCGTGCATCTGGAGCCGCTCATCGCGGACCGCATCGACGAAACCGCCGACATGCTCGCGCGCGCGTACATGACCAACCCGATGCACATCGCCACGTTCGGCGAGCACGAGGAGGGACGGAACCGCGCCTTCTTCCGGCGGCTGCTGCGCATCCTGCGCGGTCCGTCGCTGATCGCGTTCGACCGCAACCGCATCGTGGGCGCCATCCACTGGTCGCGCTCGACCGATTGCCAGGTGCGACGAACACAGAAGCTGCTGCTCGCGCCGTTCATGCTCCGGGCATTCGGCCTGGCGGCATCGATCCGGCTGGCCTCATGGTTCGGGCTCTGGGCGCAGCACGATCCCGTGGACTCGGTGCACCTGCATCTCGGGCCGATCGGGGTCGACCCGGATTCGCGGGGGCTGCGCATCGGCGGACGCCTCATGGAGCGCTTCTGCACCGAGGTGGACCGCACCAAGACGGCGGGCTACGCGGAGACGGACCGGCAGGGCAACGTCGACTTCTACCGGCACTTCGGGTTCGAGGTGATGAAGGAGATCGAGGTGATGGGCGTGCAGAACTGGCTCATGTGGAGGGCCCCGAAGTGACGACCACCCCGCTGGCCAGCCTCGTCGAGACGTTCGAGGTCCGCTCGTGGGCCGAGTTCATGGCGCTGCAGCAGCGCTTCTCGGGCGAACGCGGCCGGCTCTGGATGTATCGCGGCCAGTCCGGCATCGCCGCCACGCTCCGCACCAGCCTCGAGCGCGCGCTCAACCGCTTCGAGCTGCCCATCGAGCGGCAGGAAGAGCTCGAGCGGCTGCTGCTGCGCGAGTTCCGCCGACACTACCACCGCTACACCGCCGACGTCCCTGCGGAAGACGACACGCTGCGCTGGCTGGCGCTGATGCGCCATCATGGCGCCCCGGTGCGCCTGCTCGACCTCAGCTACTCGCCCTACGTGGCGCTCTTCTTCGCGCTCGACGGCGTGGCGCACGGCGAGTCGTGCTCGATGTGGGCCATCGATCACAACTGGTGCGTGTCCCGCGCCGCCGAGCTCCTGCCGGGCCCGACCTGGGAGGCCTTCCAGGAGGACCCGTGGGGCGGCAAGACCGGGCCCACGGTCCGGCAGCTGTTCGCGACCCGCACGCAGGTCGCGGTGCCGATGAACCCCTTCTACCTCGACGCGCGGCTGGCCATCCAGCAGGGCGTGCTGCTGGCGCCGCTCGATCTCTCGGTGAACCTCGACACGGTGCTGCAGCGCATGGACTCGCCCGCCCAGGTGTGCGGCAACGTAAGGCGCATCGTCATCCACTGCCTCGGCGGGTTCCTCGAGAGCGCGCTCGGCGAGCTCACGCGCATGAACGTGACGCACACCACGCTGCTCCCCGGCATCGACGGCCTGGCGCGGAGCCTCGAGAACCTCGTGGTGCTCGGCTTCATGTTTCCGAACCAGAATCTGCGGCGGAAATGACGGCGGCGGACGCCGTCCCATCATGCACCTCGTCCAGGTTTTCCTGCCCCTCTACGACGCCAACGGCACCGTCTTCCCGCGTCGCCACTACGACGAGGCCGTGCGCGAGTTCACCGCGCGCTTCGGCGGCGTCACGGCCTACACGCGCGCGCCGGCGACCGGGCTCTGGGAGGAGGAGCCCGGCCGCACGGTGCGTGATGACGTGGTGGTCTACGAGGTGATGGTGGAAACCCTGGACCGCGCGTGGTGGGCCGACTGCCGTGCGCGTCTCGAGGCGCGGTTCGCGCAGGACGAGATCGTCCTGCGCTCGCTCGCCATGGAGCAGCTGTAGTGGCTCAGCCGCCCCGGATCACGGTGCCGCTCTTGACGTCGTAGACGGTCACCCGCGTCACGATGCCCACCCGGCGCGAATCCATCTCGCGCACGTGCACGACCTTCTTGTCCTTGCCCGGCCGGTACACCACCCAGCTCGACGGCGGCGCCGAGTCCTCGATGCCGCTGCAACCGCGCGCCTTGGGCTGCTTGCCCGGCGGCAGGCCCTGCACCCACACGCGGCACTGGCCCGGCGGCGGCAGGTGGCCCGGCGGAATCTTGAGC
>JBJMOZ010000309.1:0-15166 GCA_045803465.1 Gemmatimonadales bacterium
GGACGTTCTCGTACGTGAGCCCATGTCCCGCGTGCACGGCCAGCCCCTGCTCGCGCGCGAGAGCGGCGGCGCGGCACAGCACCTCCAGGGCCTTGTCGTCGCGTCGCCAGGTATGGGCGTACTCGCCGGTGTGGAGCTCGACGGCCGGGACGCCGAGGGCACGCGAGGTCTCGATCGCACCGGCGCTGGGGTCAATGAAGAGGCTCACGCGGATGCCGGCATCGGTGAGATTACGGATGGTGGCCTCGAGCTGGCGGCTCGGGCGGCGCAAGTCGAGGCCGCCTTCGGTGGTGACTTCCTCGCGCCGCTCGGGCACGATGGTGGCCTGGAACGGGCGCAGCCGGCACGCGAGCGCGACGATGTCGGAATTCGTCGCCAGCTCGAGGTTGAGCACGGTGCGGACACTCTCCGCAAGGCGTACCACGTCATCGTCCTGAATGTGCCGCCGGTCTTCCCGCAGGTGCGCCGTGATCCCGTCCGCGCCCGCCTCCTCGGCGAGCCGCGCCGCCGCCACCGGGTCGGGCTCGTCCGTCCGCCGCGCCTGTCGCACCGTCGCCACGTGATCAATGTTGACGTACAAACGCATGACAGTCATTGATGCCCCGGGGTAGGGTGGTTAGCTTCGCCAGTTCAACTCTAGCGGCGCAGGTCCGGCTTGGCATACCATCGAATCGCGTTGCTCGTGCTCGGGGCGGCGCTCGCAGGACCGGTACGACTCGTGGCGCAGGCGCCCGCGTCGCCGGAGGCGGCCGTGACCGCCTTCATGAAGGCGGTCGAGGACAGCAACATGACCCGCATGATGCAGCTCTGGGGCACCGAAAAGGGCTCGGCCGCGAAGACGAAGCAGCCGCCTGATTACCAGAAGCGCGTCTACGTGATGTACTCCTACCTGCGCGGCGCGTCGCATCGTGTCTCGGCGATGCAGCCGGATACGAGCGATGGCAGCAATCGGCGCACCATGGTGGTGGAGTTCAAGCGCAACGATTGCACGTCCCAGGCCCGCGTACGGACCGCGAAGAGCAAGAACGAGGGCTGGCTGGTCAACTGGATCGACCTGGCCGCCGTGGGGACGCCGGGCCGCCAGTGCGGCGAGGGCCAGTCGGCTCCGGCCGAGCAGAAGCCTGCGCCCGCCGGACAGTAACGGAGTTCAGGGCCGGGACGTCAGTTCCAGCAGGATGCCCGCGGTGGATTTGGGGTGCACGAAAGCGATGCGGCGTCCGTGGGCTCCCGACCGGGGTACTTCGTCCACGAGCCGGTAACCGGCCTCCCGGCAGCGGGTCAGGGCGGCGTCGAGGTCGGCGACCTCGTAGCAGATGTGATGGATGCCCGGCCCGCGCCTGGCGATGAACTTCGCGATGGGGCTGTCGGGCGAGCGCGGCTCGAGCAGTTCCACGTCGGGGCCCCCGAAGGGCAGGGACACGATGGTGGCGCCGTCGGCCTCGTCGGGTGCGGACGGCTCGACACCGAGGACGTCACGATAGAATGCCAGCGCCTCCGTGATGTTCGTCACGGCGATGCCGACATGAGCGATGCGGGGTTGATCGGGCAATCGGTCCTCCGCGAAGACGACGCGACCGGCGACGTGCCGGACGCCGGGAATCTTAAAGGGGAGCGCTGAGAGAGCCATGCCTGGGACCAACACCAAGACTGCACCCGTCACCGATGCTTCCTTCGCCGCGGACGTGGAGCAGTCCAAGGGCCTCGTGCTCGTGGACTTCTGGGCGACATGGTGCGGGCCGTGCCTGATGATCGCGCCGTCGCTGGAGCAGCTCGCGAGCGAGTACGAGGGCCAGATGAAGGTCCTCAAGCTCGACGTCGACGAGAACCAGCGCACCGCCATGCGCTTCAACGTGCGCTCGATCCCGAGCATCCTGTTCTTCAAGGACGGCAAGGTGGTCGACACGGTCGTCGGCGCGCTGCCCAAGCCCGCCATCGAGGCGAAGGTCAAGCAGCACCTGGGCTGAGCGCAGCACGCGATGCCTCGGGCTGCCGACGGGAGGGACCCGTCGGCCGCCCGTTGCCGTTTCCCCGGAGCGCGGAGGGAGCATGGCCGGAACGCTCTATGTCGTCGCCACGCCGCTCGGCAACCTGCAGGACCTCACGTTGCGCGCGGCCGACGTGCTGCGTCGCGTGGAGGTGGTGGCCGCCGAGGACACGCGTCACACGCGTCCGTTGCTGTCGCACCTCGGCGCCGCACCCCAGATGCTCAGCTTCCATGCGCATTCCGATGAGCGGCGCATCGAGAGCCTGCTGGAGATCCTGCACGCCGGCCGCAGCGTCGCGCTGGTGAGCGATGCGGGCACACCCGCGATCAGCGACCCCGGCTTCGAGCTCGTGGCCGCGGCCCGCGCCGCCGGAATCGACGTGGTGCCCATTCCCGGTCCATCCGCGGTCGCCACCGTGCTGTCGGCCGCGGGGCTGCCTGCCGACCGCTACCTGTTCCTGGGCTTCGTGCCGCGTAAAGGCTCCGAGCGGACTCGGCTCCTGGCGCGAGCGGCCCAGGAGGAGTGGAGCGTCGTCCTCTTCGAGGCACCGAATCGGGTGGTGGCATTGCTCGGGGACCTGGCGGAGGTCTGCGGGGAGAGCCGGCGGGTGACGATCGGGCGCGAACTCACCAAACTCCACGAAGAGATCGTCGCCGGGACCCTCGCTGATATGGCTGGTTACTATACGAAGTCGGAACCTCGCGGCGAGTTCACCGTAGTGCTCGAAGGCACTGGCCAACCGGCCGCCGCGCCCGATCGGAGCGCGGAGGCGGCCGAGCTTGCCCGTCGGCTGCTGGCCGAGGGGCATTCCCGCCGCGAGGTGGCGCAGCAGGTGGCTACCGAACTCGGACTCGCCCGCAACGCCGCGTATCGACTCGTGACAGGATTGCCCTGATGCGACTGCCGCTCACCCCGATGGTGCTGCTCGCCGTTCTCGCCGGCCCGCTGGCCGGGCAGGCGGCGCGCGCGGCGGCGCCGCTCACGGTGGGCCGGCTGCACTACGACGGCGGCGGCGACTGGTACGCGAATCCCTCGAGCCTGCCCAACCTCCTGGGCGCGGTGCGCGAGCGCACGGGGCTCCCGACCGCGCGCGAGGAGAAGGTGGTCGCGCTCGGCGACGACGAGCTGTGGAACGTGCCCTACATCTACATGACCGGCCATGGCAACGTGCGCTTCTCAGATCAGGACGTCGCGGTGCTGCGGCGCTACCTGCAGCAGGGCGGGTTCCTGCACGTGGACGACAACTACGGCATGGACGAGTCGGTGCGGAGGGAGCTGACCCGGCTCTTTCCCGATGCGCCGCTGGTGGAGGTGCCGTTGGAGCATCCGATCTATCACGTCGTCTACGATTTCCCGAAGGGCATCCCCAAGATCCACGAGCACGACAAGAAGCCGGCGCAGGGCTTCGGCATCTTCCTCGAGGGGCGGCTGGTCGTCTACTACTCGTACCAGAGCGACCTCGGCGACGGCTGGGAGGATCCGCAGGTGCACAAGGACCCGCCGGAGAAGCATGAGGCGGCGCTGCGCATGGGCGTGAATCTCTTCGCGTACGCCGTGGGCTTCGCCGGGTGACGGCGCCCTCTCTTACCGCAGGCGCCCTGCTGCGCGTCGCCGGGCCGCTGCGCACGCAGCGACTCGGCGCGGCTGTCGCCGGCATCTCGGGCGTCGTGCTCGCGCTGCTCGGTCTGGCCGCGTGGCTGGCGCGATTGGGTGTGTTCCGCGAGCCCGGCTGGGTGCCGGCGGTGTGGGGGCTCGTGCTGCTGCTCGCCGGCGCAGGCGTGTGGTTCGCGCGGCAAAGGCTGGCCCTTCTGGACCTGCACGCCGTGGCGCGGTGGCTCGAGCGCATCGGCGCATGGCGACTCGGCGCGCTGCGCGCCGTGCTCGACCTGCCGCAGTCGGGCGCCAGCGAGGAACTCGCGCGCGCAGCCGACGAGCACATGGCGCGCGACGTGGACGCGCGCGGCGCCATGGCGCTCGTGCCCGTGGCGCGCGAGCTCGGCCGCGAGGCGCGGCTCGCCGGCGGGGTGTTGCTGGGCGGGCTCGCACTGCTCGGCACCGCGCGGCCATTCCGCGGCGCTCCGTCGCTCCTTTGGCATCCGGTGACTGCGTGGTCGGCGGCGGTGGCACCGGTGCAACTCAGGGCGAGCGCCAGCGAGGTGCCGCGCGGCGAGCCCGTGCGGTTCGACATCGCCGCCTTCGGGCGGCGCGAGGCGATCCTGTGGCTGCGGGCGCCCGGCGAGCCGTGGCGGCGCGTCGACATCCGCCTCGACTCCACCGGCGCCGGTGCCCACGACATCGCCGCACTGGAGCACGACCTGCACGCGCGCGTCACCAGCGGCGACCGCGAGTCGGATACGGTGCTCGTGCACGTGCGGCAGCCCGTCTTCCTGGCCGCCGTGAGCGTCACCGCGCGCTACCCCGCCTATCTGGGGCTCGAGGACGAACCCGTGCCCACCTCCGGCGACACGGTGCTCGTTCCGGCGGGCACGAGGCTCGAGGTCGTCGGTGAGGTGACGACCCCGCTGGCGAACGCCGCATGGTCAGGGCCGGACGAACAGTCACTCGTCATCGACGGTGCACGCTTCTCCGGAGTGTTCACGCCGAGGAAGTCGGGCGCCTACCGGCTCCAGCTCACGACGGCCTCCGGTGCGCCCGTCTCGGGCGATTCGGTCGTGCTGCCCATCAAGGTGGCGCCCGACCTGCCTCCGGTGCTCGAGATTCCAGTGCCCGGCGCCGATACCAACGCCACGCCCGACCTGCGGACACCGGTGGTGGTCGATGTGCGCGATGACCACGGCCTGCGCGCCGCGGCGATCGAAAGCCGGCGCATCACGGCGCTGGGCGAAGCCGGTCCGGTGCGGCGCGACGAACTGCCGCTGCCGTCGGCGAACACCGATCGCGCGCTCCTGAGCGGTGCGCTCGACCTCGCGCAGATGGGCCTGCAGCCGGGCGACACGCTGCGCTACTGGGCGGTGGCCACCGACAACTCGCCGGGCCGTCAGTCGGCGCGCTCGAAGGAATTCGTGCTGCGCATCCTCACGCGCGCCGAGCAACGCGCCGAGCAGCGCAAGCAGAGCGACGCGCTGGCGAGCACGCTCGACTCGCTGGCGCAGGCCGGCAAGAAGCTGGAGCGCCAGACGGAGGACCTGGCGCGCTCGCAGCCACGCGACCAGGCGTCGCAGGGTCGGCAGCAGGCGCAGAACCTCTCCTTCGAGCAGGCGCAGAAGGCCGAAGCCGTCGCGCAGAGTCAGCAGCAACTCATGGAGCAGGCCGAGGATGCGAAGGAGGCGCTTGCCGAGCTCGAGCGGTCGGCGGAGGCGGCGGGTATCGCCGACTCGGCGTTTCAGGCGCGCATGGCCGAGGTGCGCCAGCAGCTGGAGCGCGCACTCACGCCCGAACTGCGCCAGAAGCTGCAGGAGCTGCGGGACGCGCTGAAGGACCTCGACGCCGAGCGTACGCAGGACGCGCTGAAGAACCTCGCCGAGCGGCAGGAGCAGCTCCGCGAGGCGCTCGAGCGCAGCAAGGAGCTGTTCGAGCGCGCCGCAATGGAGGGCGACCTGCACAACCTCGCGCAGGAGTCGCGCGAGCTGTCGCAGGAGCAGCAGCGCTGGAACGAGCAGGTCGCGGGCGCCGACAGCGCGCGCGCCGCCGCGCAGGAGCAGCAGCTCGCCGCTCGCGCCGATTCGCTGGCGCAGGCGCTGCAGCAGATGGCGAAGGACATGCAGGGCATGAAGCCCGAGCGCGGCGAGGCGATGTCGCAGACGGCGGAGTCCGCCAAGCAGGCCGCACAGCAGATGAAGCAGGCGGCGCAGTCTGCGAAGAAGGGACAGCGCCCGCAGGCGAAGCAGCAGGGTGAGAAGGCCGAGCAGCAGCTCAAACCCCTCGGTGACAAGCTCGACGAGCAGCGCGAGGACCTCGCGCAGGAGTTCAAGGACGAAGTGGTCGGCGAGCTGGACCGCGCGCTGGCCGACGCGAGCCGCCTCGGTGAGCGGCAGCTGGAGGTGCAGAAGGCGTTCGAGCGCGGCGAGAACGTCGCGCAGGCGCGCTCCGAGCAGGCGGCGGTGGAGGAAGGGGTGCAGCGGCTGGCACAGCAGCTGCGCGAATCGTCGGGCAAGAACGCGCTCGTGTCGCCGCAGTTGTCCAGTGCGCTGGGTGCGGCGCAGCGGCAGATGGCGCAGGCGCGCGATGCGGTGGCGAGCTCCAACCCGAATGCGCGCGAGGCCGCCGACCGCGCCGGCGATGCGCTGGATGCCCTCAATGCGGCCGCGCACGGCCTGCTGCGGGCACGCGGCGACGTGAGCGGCTCGCAGTCGGGCTCGGGCCTTGCCGAGGCGATGCAGCGCATGCAGCAGATGGCCGGCCAGCAGGGGCAGCTGAGCCAGGACGCCGCGGGCATGCTCCCCATGATGGGCGGTGCCGGCGGCCAGCCGGACCAGATGGCGCAGCTGGCCCAGCGGCAGCGCGCCCTCGCCGAACAGCTGGAGCGGATGCGGGGCCAGGGCAACATGCCCGGCGCCGGCGAACTGTCGAACGAAGCCGCCGAACTCGCCAAGCGGCTCGAGGCGGGACGCCTCGATCGCGGCACGGTGGAACGACAGGAGCGCCTGTTCCGTCGCATGCTGGACGCCGGCCGCACGCTGCAGGGCGAGAAGGAAGACGAACGCAAGGAGCGCGAGAGCACCACCGCGACGGGCGACAGCGTGCGCATCCCGCCGGCATTGCGCCGCCAGCTCGAGGACGAGGCGGGACGGGTGCGGCTGCCCACGTGGGAGGAGTTGCAGCGCCTCTCGCCGGCGGAGCGGCGCATCGTGGTGGACTATTTCCGCCGTCTCTCGGCGCCGGCACGGTGATGCGCGCCGTGCTGTTCGCGCTGCTGCTGGCGGCGCCACCGCTCGCGGCACAGGCAGACTCACTCGCGCGGGCATTCGAGATGGAGCGGCGCGGCAACTTCGCGGGCGCGATCCCGCTGTTCCGCTCGGCCCTGCGCACCACGCCCGGCAACGTGAATGCACTGCTCGGCCTCGAGCGCTCGCTGATGCCCATCGGCCGGACGAGCGAGCTCGTGCCCGATCTGCGCGCCGCGCTCGCGGCGAGCCCGAACGAACCGGCACTGTACGGGGTCGCCATTCGCACGTGGAACGTGCTGGGCCAGCCCGACAGCGTGCGGAAGGCCGCGGAGAAGTGGGCGTCGGTGCAGCCGGGCGAGGAGACGCCCTATCGCGAGTGGGGCAATGCGCTGCTGGTGCGGAAGGACCGCAGCGGTGCGCGGCAGGCGTATCTCGCCGGCCGACAGAAGCTCGGCAAACCCGACGCGCTGGCGCCGGAGCTGGCCGAACTCGCGGCGACCGAAGGCGATTTTCCCGCATCGGCCCAGGAGTGGCTGCTCGCGATGAAGAAGCTGCCCGGCTACCGGGCTAGCGCGCTCGCCTACCTGCGCACGGCACCGGAGTCGCAGCGCAAGGACGTGCTTGCGGCCATCGCGAAGGATCCGTCGCCGGAGGCGCACCGGCTCGACGCCGAGTTGCGGGCACGTTGGGGCGATCCGCTCGGCGCCTACGAGCGGCTCATGGCGTCGCTGCCGCCGGGGAAGGCGCAGCAGGTGGAAGTGCTGCGACTGTTCGGCGAATCGCTGCGTGGGCAGGCGTCACAGCCGGCGCGCGTGGCCCTGGGGCGCACGCTCGAGGCGGTGGCGGAGCGCACGTCGGGCTCGCAGACGCAGCGGTTGCGCCTCGACGCGGCCCAGGCCTACCTCGATGGCGGTGACCGCGTGGCGGCGCGTCGCATGCTCACGGGGCTGGCCGACGAAGGTGGTACGCCGGGCAACCTCACGGCGCCGGCGACGATGACACTGGTGCGTCTTCTGGTGGAAGAAGGCAAGTTCGACGAGGCCGAGCAGCGCCTGGCTGCCACGCGCGGCAAGCTCCCGGCCGATGACGCCGCGGAGCTCACGCGGCGCGTGGCCCTGGGGTGGGCGCGCAGCGGCAAGCTCGACCGGGCCGACCGCATGGTGGCGGGCGACAGCTCGGTGAACGGCCTCGCGCTGCGCGGCGAGCTGAAGCTGCTGCACGGCGAGGTGGGAGAGGCCAAGGACCTGCTGCAGCAGGCGGGGCCATTCGCCGGTTCACGCGAGGATGCCACCGAGCGCACCATGCTGCTGGCGCTGCTGCAGCCGCTCGAGGCGGACACCGTGGCTGAGATCGGCGCCGGCTTCCTGGCACTTGCACGCGCCGACACGACGGCCGCGGTGGCGGCCTTCACGGCGCTTGCGGCGCGCGTGGCGCCGGAGAAGGGCGGAGCGGAGGCGCGGCTCCTCGCCGGCCGGCTCGAGGCGCGACGCGGTCACGTGAAGGAGGCCGAATCGCTGCTGCGCTCCACGGCCTCGACGAAGGAAGCGGCGGCGGCCCCGGCGGCGCTGCTCGAGCTTGGACGATTGCTGGCGCGCGGCGGTCGCAGCCAGGAGGCGGTGGGCGTGCTGGAACAACTGATTCTCGATCATCCCAGGAGTGCGCTGGTGCCCCAGGCCCGTCGGGCCATCGATGAAGCGCGCGGCGCGGTGCCACCGTCATGACGACGGTCTCCCGCCGCGACATGCTCGCGATGATGGGCGTCGCGCTGCTGCCCCTGTGGGTGCGGCGGGCCGCGCCGATCAGCGCGCCGTGGCTGCTGCTGCCGATGGATGACGTGCAGACGGAGCATCTGAAGGCCTACGGCGTCACCTATCGCGCCATCGGGCGCGGGGTGAAGGCCGAATGGCTGCTCAACTACCGTGGCGGCTCGTTCCTGCTGCCGAACGACACGGCCACGGCGCGCGACGCGGCGCTCTCGGGCGTGGCGGTCGAGGGGCTCGACGATGGCGCGGTGATGAACATCCGCGGCGAGATCGCCGGCTCCAACATGGATGCGGTGCCGCTGGAGAAGTCGCCGAAGATGGCGGTGTACGCGCCGCCGAACGCCGCGCCATGGGACGACGCGGTGACGATGGCGCTCAACTACGCGGGAATTCCGTTCGACAAGATCTGGGATGCCGAGGTGGCCCGGGACGGCCTGCGCACCTACGACTGGCTGCACCTGCATCACGAGGACTTCACCGGACAGTTCTCGAAGTTCTACCTGAACTACGCCGGCTCGCCCTGGCTCGCCGACATGGTGAACCGGAACCGGGAGGCGGCCACGCAGCTGGGGTTCCCCAACGTGCCGGCGCTCAAGCGTGCATCGGCCGAGGCCATCGCGGCCTTCGTGGAGCGCGGCGGTTTCCTCTTCGCGATGTGCACGGCCACCGAGACGCTCGACCTCGCATTGGCGAGCGGCGGGACCGACATCGCGGCCTCCTATGCCGACGGCACGCCGATGGACCCCGCTGCCAACCAGAAGCTCGACTGGAATCGCGCGCTGGCGTTCCAGGGCGCACGGCTGGAGATGAGCCCCACCACGCCGGTCTTCTCCGATATCGATGGCCATCAGGTCAACTCGGGCGACCGGCGCCAGCCGCTGGGTACCTTCGCACTGTTCAACTTCAGCGCCAAGGTGGACCCGGTGCCCACGATGCTGGTACAGAACCACCGGCAGGTAATCCCCGACTTCTACGGGCTCACCACGAGCTTCATGCGCCGGTGCCTCAAGCCCAGCGTGACGGTGATGGGCGACGAGCAGGGCGCTCCCTGGGCCAAGTACATCCACGGCGAGCGTGGGCAGGGCACCTGGACCTTCTACGGCGGGCACGACCCCGAGGACCCGCAACACCAGATCGGCGATGCGCCGACGGACCTGTCGCTGCATCCGCACTCGCCGGGATATCGCCTGATCCTGAACAACGTGCTGTTCCCGGCGGCGAAGAAGAAGGAACTGAAGACCTGACCCTCGAGCCGGTCCGCGTCTTCGGCCTGTGTTCGGCCCCCCGTCCCGCTAGATTTGCCGTGATGCAGCGCCCCTCCGACGTCACGTCCCGCATCGCGCCCGGCGTCCGCAGCTTCCTGGCCCAGGAAATCGAGGCCGCGGAGGGCCGCGAAGTGTCGTTCGTGGCCACCGTGGACCGCGACGGCAGCGTGACCGGCGCGCGCACCGTGGCGCGCGGCACCGTGGACCGCGTGCTCGCGCTCAGCGGCGTGGCGGGTCCCGGCGAAATGCTGCTGCACAACCATCCGAGCGGGCACCTCTCGCCCTCCGGCGCCGACCTCAACGTGGCCGCCCAGCTGCACGACAATGGCGTCGGGTTCGGCATCATCTCCAACGACGCGACGCGGCTGTACGTCGTGGTGGAGGTGCCGCGAAGCCGCAGCTTCGAGCGCCTCGATGCCCTCGACATCGTCGCGGACCTCGGTGAGCACGGCCGCGTCGCCCGCGCGCTCGGCGCGTTCGAGGACCGTCAGGGCCAGCGCGACATGTGCGCCCATCTCGTCGACGGCTACAACGACGGTGGCGTGCTGCTGCTCGAGGCGGGTACCGGGGTGGGGAAGAGCTTCGCCTACCTGGTGCCGGCACTCGCGTGGGCGAAGGCGAACGGCGAGCGGACGGTGGTGAGCACCAACACCATCAACCTGCAGGAGCAGCTCGTCGGCAAGGACCTGCCCTTCCTCAGGAAGGCGCTGGGCGACCAGGACTGGTCGCCCAGTTTCGCGCTGCTGAAGGGGTGGCGGAACTACCTCTGCCTCGCACGCATGCACCAGGCGGTGGGCGCACAGCGCACCCTGCTCGAGCCCGACAAATTCGACGAGCTCACCAACATCGCGTCGTGGGCGGGCCGCACGCAGGATGGCACGCTCGGCGACCTGCCCGCGCCGCCGTCGCCCGAAGTGTGGGACGAGGTGAGCGCCGAGTCGGACCTGTGCCCGCGCATCCGCTGCGAGCACTTCGACCGCTGCTTCTTCTTTCGCGCACGCCGCGTGGCGGCGCAGGCGGACGTGGTGGTGGTGAACCACCACCTGCTCGCCGCCGACCTCGGCGTGCGGAAGGCCACCGACAACTGGCAGGAGGCGGCGGTGCTGCCGCCCTACCAGCGGCTGGTGCTCGACGAGGCGCACCACCTCGAGGACGTGGCGGCGAGTCACCTCGGGCAGCAGGTGTCGAGCCGCGGCATGCGGCGCCTGCTCGGGCGCTTCGAGCGCAACGGCCGCGGCCTCGCGCCCACGCTCATGCGCGAGCTCATGACCACCGACGACCTGCTCGCGCGCGCCAGCCTCGACCTGATGCGCGAGCGGATGCTGCCGGGCCTCGCCGACGCACGGCGTGCGAGCGAGCAACTGTTCCAGCGGCTGCATTGCCTCGTCGCCGACATCCCCGGCGGCCAGCGGCGCCTCGACGACGAGTTCCGCGAGGACCCGGTGTGGAAGGACGGCCTCACGCGCGAGCTGGAGGCCGTGCTCATCGCCCTCAAGACCCTGCGCGACGTGGTCGAGACCGTCACCGACCGTCTCGAGCAGGCCGAGAGCACGGACCGCCGCATGCGGCTCCTGCTCGAGCTGCGTGCGGTGCTCAACCGGCTCGAGAGCGTGTCCGAGACGCTCGACCGCACGCTGCGCCCCGCCACGGGTGGCGAGCCGGTGGTGCGCTGGATCGAGCGCACCGGGCGGCAGGGCAACGAGGTCACGCTGTCGGTGGTGCCGCTCGACCTGGCGCCGGTGTTGCGCGAGCTGCTGTTCGACAAGTGCGCGACGGTGGCACTCACCAGCGCCACGCTCGCGGCGGGCGGCGATTTCGGCTTCATCGAGAGCCGGTTGGGCCTGACGGGCGGCCAGTCGCCGGTCACGACGCGCGAGAGTTTCCCCTCGCCGTTCGACTATCCGAACCAGTGCCTGTTCGGCATTCCGAACGACCTGCCGGACCCGCGCGAGGACGAGGCGAGCCATCTCAATGCGCTGGTGCAGGTCGTGACCGACGTCGCGTACGCCTCGGATGGCGGGATGTTCGTGCTGTTCACGAGCCACCGGGCCCTCAAGCAGGCGGCGAGCGCACTTCGCATCTCGACCGGCGGGCGCTGGCCACTGCTGGTGCAGGGCGAGGGCCAGCGCGACCAGCTGCTGCGCCGCTTCCGGGAGGCGGGCAACGCCATCCTCCTCGGCACCGACTCGTTCTGGGAGGGCGTGGACGTGCCGGGCCGTGCGCTCCGCGCGCTCGTACTGGGCAAGCTACCTTTCAAGGTGCCGAGCGAGCCCGTGACGTCGGCGCGGCTCGAGCGGCTCAGCGAGCAGGGCGAGGACGGCTTCATGGGTTACCTGCTGCCGCACGCCGCGCTCAAGCTCAAGCAGGGGTTCGGGCGACTGATCCGCAGCAGCCAGGACGTAGGCGTGGTGCTGCTGCTCGACGCACGAGTGGTGAACAAGCGCTACGGCCCGCTGGTGCTCAGCGGGCTCCCTCGCGCGGATCGGGTGGTGGGAACGTGGCGCCAGGTGCTCACGCGCTGCGAGGACTTCTTCGCCCGGCACGGCATAGGAGCACTTCCATGACGCTGGTGGTGCAGCCCACGAAGATCGTCTGCATCGGCCGCAACTATGCGGCACACGCCAGGGAACTCGGCAACGAGGTGCCGGCCGAGCCGCTCATCTTCCTCAAGCCACCGAGTGCACTGTTGCCGCCGGGCGCGGCGATCGTGGTGCCACACCAGTCGAAGCGGGTGGAGCACGAGGCCGAGATCGGCGTGGTGATCGGCGCGCGCGCGCGCGACGTCTCGGAGCAGGACGCGCTCTCCTGCGTGGCCGGTTACACCTGCGTCAACGACGTCACCGCCCGCGACCTGCAGAAGACCGATGGGCAATGGACGCGCGCGAAGGGTTTCGACACCTTCTGCCCCATCGGGCCGACGGTGGTGGCGGGCCTCGATTATCGAGACCTCGAGGTGATCTGCCGCGTGAACGGCACCGTGCGCCAGCACGGGCACGCCCGCGACATGATGTTCAGCATTCCGCGCCTGGTGAGCTACGTGAGCGGCATCATGACGCTCGAGCCCGGCGACGTGATCGCGACGGGGACGCCGGAAGGCGTCGGCCCGCTCGCGCCTGGTGACATGGTGGAGGTGGAGATCCCGGGGATCGGCCTGCTGGCCAACCCCGTGACGGGAAAGGGCATGGCATGATCCGATTCAGCGACCGACTCGACGCGCTCCCGGGCTATCCGCTCGCCGAGATCCCGTCCATCAAGCGCCGCCTCGCCGCGGCCGGCATGGACATCATCGACCTCGGCGCCGGCGACAACGACACGCCACCGCCGCCGTCGGTGGTGAAGGCGATGCAGGACGCGCTCGAGAATCCCGCACTGAGCAAGTACGGGTTCCAGCAGGGCCTTTTCCCCTTCCGCGAGGCCGTCTCACGCTGGGTGCAGCGCCGCTTCGGGCAGACCTTCGATCCGACCACCGAAGTGCTGCCGCTCCTCGGCTCGAAGGAGGGCCTCTCCCACCTGCCGCACGCGGTGATCAACCCCGGCGATGTGGCCATCGTCCCCGAGCCCGGCTACCAGGCCTACATCGGCGGGGCGCTGCTCGCGGGCGCGGAGCCGTACATCGCGCCACTGCGGCCGGAGCGCGACTTCCTGCTCGAGCTCGACGACGTGCCCGCCGACATCCTGTCGCGCGCGAAGATCGTGTTCGTGAACTACCCGAACAACCCCACGGCGGCCATCGCCACGCGCGAATATCTGGAGCGCACCGTGGCCATCTGCCGGCAGCACGGCATCCTGCTGGCCTACGACAATGCGTACTGCGAGCTGACGTTCGACGGCTACGTGGCGCCGAGCATCTTCGAGATCGACGGCGCGCGGGACGTGGCCATCGAGTTCTTCTCGCTCTCCAAGAGCTACTCGATGACGGGCTGGCGCATCGGCTTCGCGGTGGGCGCCGCGCCGCTCATCGGAGCGCTGACGCGGGTGAAGTCGTACACCGACACTGGTCCCTGGCTCGCCATCCAGCAGGCGGCGATCACGGCGCTCGACGATTCGGACGCCCTCGTGGCGCCGGTGCGCGCCGAACTGGCACGCCGGAGGGATGCCGCCGTCGCGGCGCTCGTGGCCAACGGCTTCACGTGTCCGGCGCCCAGGGCGGCGATGTATCTCTGGGTCCCGCTTCCGGCCGGCGTGGCGTCGAAGGCGTTTGCGATGAAGGCGCTCGAGGAGACCGGTGTCGTGGTGCTGCCAGGCAGCGGCTTCGGCCCGGCAGGCGAGGGATTCTTCCGCATTGCGCTCACCGTCGGTGCGGAGCGCATCGCGGAAGCGGTGAAGCGGCTCGGAACCGTGCTTCAGGAGACCCGTCGCGGCGCCCTTGCGGCCGCTCGCTGAGCGGCCGGCATGAAGCTCATCGACACCGACGAGACGATCCTCATCGTGGTCGGCGGGGGCATCTCCGCCGAGGAACGCGACCGACCACTCGCGTACTGGCTCAAGAACGAGATCGACCGTCGCGGCTTGGGCCACCCGTTCCGTCGTGCCGTGGTGGTGAGCGACGCGTGGTACGTGCAGAATCGCGTTTTCCACTTGAACCCGTCGGTGATGATCGGCGGCCCGGGCGTGAACCTGGGCGCGCGCGAGTTCGCGGAGAAGCTGCCGATCGTCGTGACGGAGGGCGAGCAGGCGTTCGTGCAGTCGGGCGACGTGCACGAGGTGCCCAAGGTGTGCCTGTGGGGCATCGACGCGTCGGGCACGGCGCGTGCCGTGCGCATCTTCGTCGAACGTGAGTTGCTGACGGGATTGCTGGACCGGATCTGGCGCCTGCGTCCCGACGTCGGGGAGTACGTCTGACCGATCAGCCGCCGAGGAGGTCCTCGAGCGCCTTGTCGACGACCTCGTAGGTCCGGCCCTCGATCAGGCGGCGTAGCACGTCTGCCGTCTCGAGCGGAAGGTTATCGGGGTAGAGCCGGTCCTTGTCGAATCGCACGATCTGTCCGAGCGGGAACGCGACGACCCGATCCTCCTCATCGCCCTCCTCGTCGTCGTCGCCGGCCACTTGCCGCTCGTAGGAAGCGCCGGGGAGCGAGTCGGCCCACGGGGCCTCTTCCTCGTCGTCGTCCTCCTCCTCCTCGCCTTCCTCATCGTCGTCGTCGTCACCCTCGAGCAGCTCGATCGGGAGCGCAAGCAGCGCGAACAGCTGACACTGCAGGCCGGGCGGGGACTCGCGCGCCATGAGGACGACGGGCACCGGCTCGCCGAAGAGCTGGAACGTCGCCACCTGCTCCCACGTCTCGGGCGGGATCACGCAGCGGGCG
>JBJMOZ010000320.1:0-14420 GCA_045803465.1 Gemmatimonadales bacterium
TCCCTCCACCTCACCCGAATGGATGTTGCCCTGCAGCCAGATGATGGGCTTGCCCGTGGCACGAGCCTGCGCGGGCGAGTAGACCAACGGGCGTGCCGCCACCACGAACGGGATGCGCCGTCCCTCCACGCTGGTTCCCAGCGTGCCGATGCGCTGCGCGGCGCCGCGCTGCTGCAGCGTGTCGAGGAACGCGAGCACGTCGGCGTGGCGCGACGTCTCGCGGCCCCCGGTGCGCTCTGGGACGGTCTGCTGGGCCGCGAGAGGCGCGGCGCAGAGCACGAGGCAGAGGGCGAGGCGTCCAGCCATGTCAGTCGCGCGAACGGATGGTGGCATGGACGGCGTCGGGGACGTTGTCCGAGATGGTGAACGTGGTCTCGGGCACGAGGAAGCGGCGGCTGGCGAGCGGCACCACGACATCGGGGGCTCCCGCGCCGGCGCGCCACGCGGCAGCGAGCGCGGGATCCGTCGCGATGGCCGAGAGATCGGGCGCGTCGAGAAAGCGCACCAGCGTGCGGTCCGCACTGTTGCCCGCGAGCGCAGCACGCACGATCAGGTAGCCGAGCACATGGGGATCGTCGGGCGCGGTGCGCGCGAGACGCGCGCGCTTCTCGGCCTCGCTGACGGCGAGCAGCGGCACCGCTTCGTGCGCCGGCGCCAGCACCCGCTCGCTCCATGCCTCCGCGAGCCCCTCCGCCAGCCATGGATCGGCCGACGGCAGCACCAGTGCGCCACCCTGGTCCGTCACGAGGCGCTCGAGTCGGCGCGTCTCCACCAGCAGGTGGATCCACTCGTGCACGACGGCACCGAGCGCCAGCACCGGCACGTAGGCCGGCTCGACGGCGATGGCGCCCCGGGGCTCGAGAAATCCGTTCAGCGTCTCGCCGGCTCGACGAGGCACGGACGTCAGGCGGATCGGCTCCCCGTCATCGGCGAGGGTGACCCCGTCGAGCACGGGCCAGTCGAGGCGATGGAGCACCTCGAGCAATCCATCGTAGCCGTGCCGCTCGAGCCACACGCCGGCGCTCCAGTTCTCGCCGCGCACCACGCGCGGGCGCAGCGTGGCCGGAACGCCATACCGCGGCACCGCCTGCGGACCGCCGAAGCGGCGCGTGATGATGGCGGGCACGGCGGCCACCGAGGTCGAGTCGTCGGGCGCGGCGGCGAGCCATGCGGTGCGCACCAGCTCGGCGGGCGAGCGCGGCGTGGCGCCACCCGGCACCCAGTGCAGCGTGAGCAGCGCGGTGAGCGCCGCGCGATGCCACGCCTCGGCGGAGGCGCAGCCGTCCAGGATGGCATCGAGCGCGCGGCCATCCGCGGCCGATGCGGCACGGGCCGTGGCGCGCGCCGCCGCGACGGCCGACGTATCGGACCGGCTCCAGAGCCCGTGGAGTGCGCGCACGGCCGTGAGCTCGGGGTCGGCGCCTGCGGGCACGCGCACCTGCAGGGCGCCGAGCACCGAGGACCAGGTGAGCGTCGTCGAGCTCCGCCGCGCGAACTCGAGCGCCACGCCGTAGAAGTCGGTCCGCAGCCCCTTGGGCGCGCGAAACACGCGATCGAACTGGCCTTGTTCCTCGCGGGACAGCGCAGCACGGATGCGCACGAGCGCGCCTTCGACGGCCTGCAGCGTCGCTGCCCGATCGCTCATGCCGAGCACGCGAGATGCCCCGGCTTGCGCAAGGACGTCCGGCTCGAGCGTGGTCACACCGGCGCGGCGCGCCCTGTCGGCGTACGCCGCGTCGAGGCCCTCCAGCCATCCGTTCGGCCGCGCGGCCCCGACGACCGCGCCCGGCAGCCGGCGCTCGGTGCCGAAGGAGCCGCCCACGAGCTGCGTGAGCGTGAAGCGCGGGGCGGAGGTATAGAACTCGATCTGCGAGGGTAGCGGCGACGCAGTCCAGCGCGCCTGAGGCTCGCCGGCGCGCTGCACGCTGCCGACGAGGGTGCGGCCCTTCACGCTGCCGCGAAACTCCATGGGGCTCTCGCCCTGATAACGGAAGAAGATGCTGTCGCCGCCATCGAGGCGGCACGCCGCCAGCGGCGTGGGCGGCCGATCCTCGAGCGAGAGGACGATGGTGCCGTCGCAGCGCTCGCCAGAGCGCCGCAGTTGGAGTTCGCCGAGGGCGGGCGCCGGCCCCAGTCCCTCGATCACGATGCGCCATCGGCCGGCTGGGCCAGCACCGCCCTGCGCCGCGACCATCACCGGCCACCCGACCAGCGTGCCGGCGAGCAGAATGGCCGGCACGGCCCGGCACGCGGGCGCGCTCACCGGCGCGTGGCGAGTCTCAGCCCGCCGCCGAATCGGTGCGCACGCGGCGGGTACGCTCCACCACCTTGGCCGCCACCGGCGCGCCTTCCGACATCTTCTCCACGCCACCCACCACCACCTGCTCACCCTCGCGCACGCCATCGGTGATCTCGACGAACCCCGGCGTGCGCACGCCGAGGGACACCACGCGGCGAGTGGCCTTGCCCTCGACCACCACCCACGCGAACGACTCCTGCTGCAGCGCGAGGATCGCGTCTTCGGGAATCACGACGGCATTCGGTCGCACGGCCGTCTCGAGGCGCACCTCGACGAACATGCCGGGCCGCAGCTCGCCCTTCGGGTTGGACACCAGCGCCTTCACGGTGATCGTGCGCGCCGGCAACTGCACCACCGGGTCCACGAAGTCCACGCGGCCGACGAACTGCCGTCCCTGCAGCGCCGCCACCTGGAAGGTGATGCGCTGGTCCTTCTGGAGCGACGTGGCGTAGCGCTCGGGCACCTGGAACACGGCGCGCGTGGGATCGACCGTCTGCAGCGACGCGAGTCTGGACGCCGTGGTGACGTAGTCGCCCACGCTCACGAAGCGCTGCCCCATGATGCCCGCGAACGGGGCGCGGACGGTGGTGCGATCGAGCCGCACCTTCAGCAGGTCGAGCGACGCGGCGCTGCTGCGATACGTGGCCTCGGCGTTCTCGAGGTCGGCCTGCGACGAGGCCCGCTGCGCGAGCAGCTCGCGGGTGCGCTTCAGCGACTGCTGGGCGAGGTCCCGCTCGGCCTCGGCGCGCGCCACCTGGGCCTGCAGCTCCGCGTCGTCGATCCGGAACAGCGGCGCGCCCTTGGCGACGATGGTGCCTTCCCGCACGAGGATCTCGTTGAGCCGGCCCTCCACGTCGGGCTTGAGCTCGATGGACTGGATCGCCTCCACCTGGCCGGTCGCGGCAATGGCGTCGATGACCGTGTCGCGCTGCGCGATGGCCGCCTCGACCGGAATCGCCGCGGGCGCCGCTCCGGCGGCGGCGCCGGCGTCCGCCTTGCCCTTGTTGCAGCCCACTGCCATCGCAGCGAGCAGAGCCACCGTTCCGGTCCGAACCATCACTCGTCGATCCTTTCGGAGAAGAGCTGCCGGCCCACCACCGCCTCGAGGCCCGCTCGCGACAGGTTGAGCGCGTAGAGCGCCTGCACCACCTGCGCCTCCGCGTTGGTGAGCTGGAACTGCGCCTCGAGCAGGTCGAGGATGGTGTTGGCCCCGCTGCGATAACGGAGGTCCTGCACCCGAAACGTCTCACGCGCCGCTTCGAGCTGCTGGTTGGTGAGCGTCACCGCTTCGTATGCGATACGGTACGCCATCGCCGACTCCGACACGTCGCGCCACGCGGCGCGCTCGAGGTCGGCGCGGAGGGCGCGGCTGACGTCGCGATCGACGCGGGCCTGCGACACGGCGATCTCGCGCTGGCCAAGGTTCCAGAGCGGATAGGACACGGTGAGCGTCAGCGACCCGATGCTGCGTCCCGCCGGGAAGAACTTGTCGTCGAAGATCGTGTAGCCGCCGGTCAGGAGCACCGACGGAAAATAGGTGCTCCGCTGTCCGGTGAGGGCGGACTGGGCCGCGCGCTCGTTGGCGCGCGCGGCACGGTACTGCGGACCCTGCTCCAGCGCGAAGCGGACCAGCGTCTCGTCATCGTAGGCCAGCGGCGGCGGCACGAGCGAGTCGGGCTGCACGGCACCGACGGCCCGCGCCTCGCCGATGCGCCGGCCCAGCTGCAGCTGCGACACGCGGGCGGCGGCGTCGCGCCGGAGCAGGTCGATCCGCGCCTGGGTGGTCTCGACCTCGAGCTGCAGCGAGTCGGTCTGCACGGCTGCGCCCGAGAGGACGCGGGCACGCGCCACCTGCTTCTGCTCCTCGGCGCGCTGGAAGCGATTTTCCGCCACGCGCAGCAGCGCCTGGTTGGCCAGCACGTCGTAGAAGTCGTTCTCGACGTCGAACGCGAGCTGCAGCCGCTGCTGCTCGTTCGTGGCGGCCGCCGCCTGCAGCTCCGCCTTCCGCAACGACAGATCGGCGATCTTGCGGACGCTGAAGACCTCGTAGGCTCCGTTGGCGCGGAAGTTGACCGCGTTCGCCGTGGGCTGCCCGATGCCGATGTTGAAGAAGGGATCGGAGTACTTGGTGGCGTCCACGCTCACGTTCAGCGACGGTACGATGAAGGCGAGAATCGCGGCCCGCCGGCCCCACTCGGCCACGTCGATCTGTCCCGCCGTGCGGATGTAGTCCGGGTCCACGCCGACGGCGCGCTTGAGCGCGTCGGCGAGCGTCACCTTCGGCACGTTCGTCGTGTCGCTGATCCGCGCCGGCAGGGGCGCCTGCACCTGGAGCAGGAGAGCTGCTGCGAGCGCGATCACTCCCGCTCCCCCGCCAGGGCCGTCGCCGGCACCGGTGCCGCCACCGGATGCCGCGCGCGTCCGCGCAGCCCCTCGACGAGGAGCCACGCTGCCGGCACGAGGAAGAGCGTGAGGAGGGTGGAGACGAAGACGCCGCCGACGATGGCGTAGCCCAGGGGGCGGCGGCTGATCGAGCCCGCGCCGAGCCCGAGCGCGATCGGGAGCGCGCCGGTGATGGTCGAGACCGACGTCATGAGGATCGGGCGCAGCCGGATCCGGCCCGACTCCAGGATGGCCTCTGCGGGCGCCAGCCCGCGTTCCTTCAGCTGGTTGGCGTATTCCACGAGCAGGATGGAGTTCTTGGTCACCAGTCCGATGAGCAGGATCATGCCGATCTGGCTGTACAGGTTGATGGTCGATCCGGCGAGCCACAGCGTCGCCAGCGCGCCGGTCACCGCCAGCGGCACCGCCAGCAGCACGGTGAGCGGGTGCACCAGCGACTCGAACTGCGAGGCGAGCACCATGAACACGACGGCGATCGCGAGCACGAAGGCGAAGTAGAGCGACGAACCGCTTTCCTCCAGCTCGCGCGACTCGCCGCCCAGGCGGTAGCTGGATCCCGTGGGCAGCACCTCGGCCGAAATGGCGGTCAGCGCATCGATGGCCTCGCCGAGCGTATAGCCGGGCGCCAGCTGCGCGGTGAGGGTGGCCGACCGCACGCGATCATAGTGCGCCAGCGAGCGCGGCCCGACGGTCTCGGTCACCTTCGTGACCGCCGAAAGCTGCACCAGCTGCCCATTCCGCCCGCGCACGTAGAGGCCCGACACGTCGCTCGGCGTCGCGCGCTCGGAGGGATCGAGCTGCACGAGCACATCGTACAGCTTGTTCTCGCGCGTGAAGGTCCCGTTCCGCCGCCCGCCGAGGAGCGTCTGCATCGTGCTCGCCACGTCCCGCACGGGCACGCCGAGATCCTCGGCCCGGTCGCGGTCGAAGGCGACGAGCACTTCCGGCTTGTTGACCCGCAGGTCGGTGTCCACGTTGACGAGGCCCTTGATCTGCCGGGCGCGCGCCAGCATGGAGTCCATGCCCTGCGTGAGCTGCGCGAAGTTCGGATGGCGCACCACGAACTGCACCGGGGCGCCGAACCCGCCGAAGGCCGGCGGATTGGCGGCGAAGACGAAGGCGCCGGGGATCTGCATGAACTGCGGCCGCACCTCGTTGAGCACGTCGGTCACGGTGCGCGTGCGCTCGTCCCAGGGCTTGAGCCGGATGAAGATGAACCCGCGTGCGGTCGAGCCGCTGAAGCCGCCCGTCACCGAGAAGTAGTTCATGACGTCCGGCGTCTTCGCGAGGATGGCCTCGGCCGCGCGCATGGCCTCGTCGGTGGAGGCGAGGGTCGAGCCCTCCGGCGCGATGATCGCCGCCGAGAACTCGCCGCGATCCTCCGCCGGGATGAACTCGCGCTTGAGCGACCGGAAGATGAACACCGACAGCACCACCATGACGAGCGCCCCGCCCAGCACCAGCCCGCGGGCGCCGAGGGCCCAGCGCAGCATGCGGGCGTAGCCGTTCGTCACTGCGTCGAACCCGCGTTCGAAGACCCGGAACACCGGCCCGTGCTCCTTCGGCACGCGCAGGATCTTGGCGCACAGCATCGGGGTGAGCGTCAGCGCCACGAGGCCCGACAGGATCACCGAGCCTGCCACGGCGACGCCGAACTCGTTGAACAGGCGCCCGGTGTTGCCCTTCAGAAAGGCGAGCGGCGCGAACACCGCCACGAGGGCGATCGTGGTGGCGATGACGGCGAAGCCGATCTCCCGGCTGCCCTCCAGCGCGGCCGTCTCGGGCTCCTCGTCGAGCTCCTCCTGGTGCCGGTACGCATTCTCCAGCACGATGATCGCGTCGTCCACCACGATGCCGATGGCGAGGGTGAGGGCGAGCAGCGTCAGGTTGTTGATGGAGAAATCGAGGAAGTACATGATCGCGAAGGTGCCGATGATGGACACCGGGATCGCGAGGCCGGGAATGATGGTGGAGCGGACGTTGCGCAGGAAGAAGAAGATGATCGCCACGACGAGGCCGGCGGCGAGGATGAGCGTTTCCTGCGCCTCGAGGATGGAGCGCTTCACGAAGACGGCCTGGTCGAAGGCCACCTCGAGCTTCACGCCCGGCGGCAGCGACTGCTGGATGGACGGCACCTCGGCGCGCACGCGCTCGGCCACCTCCACCATGTTCGACTTCGATTGCCGCACCACGCCGACACCGACCGCCGGCTTGCTCATGAAGCGCAGCGCGCTGCGGTCGTCCTGCGGTCCGAGCTCGACGCGGCCAATGTCGCGCAGCTTGACGAGCTGGCCGCCCTGGTTGGCCACCACGAGCTCCGAGAACTCGGCCGGCGTCTTGAGCTCGCCCAGCGAGCGCACGCTGAACTCGCGGCGCGACGACTCGATGCGGCCCGCCGGGATCTCGACGTTGCGCGAGAGGATCGCGGCCTCGACGTCCTGCACCGTGAGCTGCCGGGCCGCGAGCGCCGCCGTCGAGAGCCACACGCGCATCGCGTAGCGCCGCTCGCCGCCGATGATGACGTTGCCGACGCCCGAGATGGTCTGCAGCCGCGCCTTCACCATGCGATCGGCGACATCGGAGAGGCGGAGCAGGTCGACGTTGTCGCCCGAGAGGGCGAGCCACAGGAAGGGGCGCGCGTCGGCCTCCTGCTTCGCGATGACGGGCTCGAGCACGTCCTGCGGCAGGCGGTTGCGAACGCGGGCGACCTTGTCGCGCACGTCCTGCGCGGCGGCCTCAACATCGCGATCGAGCTGGAACTCGATGCTGATGTTGCTGCTCTGTTCCGCCGACGAGCTGGTCAGGGTGCGGATGCCCGGCACCGTGCTGAGCTCCTCCTCGAGCACGTCGGTCACCGCCGATTCCACCACCTGCGGGTTGGCCCCCGGCAGCGCGGTGAAGACGGAAATGAGCGGAGGATCGACGTCCGGATACTCGCGCACGGCCAGCTCGCGGTACCCGATGATGCCGAACAGGACGATGGCGACGCTCACCATGGAGGCGAACACCGGCCGTCGGATCGAAAGGTCGGAAAGAATCATTGGTCAGCTCCTGACTGCCCTACGCCGACCCCTGCGCGGGGTTTCAGGGCGCGTTCCCACTAACTTACCGTCATGGCCGTCAAACTCTCGTCCCGGCAACTCTCGCAGCTCGCCTTCCTGCAAACCCTGCCGCCGAAGCTCGCGAAGATCCACGGAATCATCGAGCAGATGGCGTCCCAGCCAGTCGACGACAGCGTCGTGCGCGGCCTGGGCCGGCTGCTCGACGACATCAAGGCCCAGGCCCAGGCCCACGGGCTCGGCGGGGTCGCGGACACCGCGGGCTACATGGGCACCATGGCGCGGCGAGGCGGTGGCCTGCAGATGAAGGTGCGGGGACTGCGGGAACTGCTCGGCTCGCTGAAGACCAACTACGATGGCGCGTTCAAGGCGGCCAGCACTCCCGAGCGCGACGCCGAGGCCCCAGCGGAGTAGCGCGTCAGGCGCGCTTGCCGACGACGCGGTCGATCAGCGGACCCGCCATCAACACGATCATCGACGTGATGAGCCCGCCGGCCACGGCGGACACGAACGTGAGGGCGAACAGGATGGCGCCGGCGCCGATGGCGGCGAAGATCATTCCGAACGTATTCATCTAGAATCCTCCGTGGCAGCCGGGAAGGCTACTCTCGGGTGCCGAAGCCGTAAAGGGTCACCCGGCGGCGCGCACGCGGTCGGCCAGGAGCCGTGCGGCCTCGCCCCGCACGGCCCCGTCGCCCTCGCCGGCAAGGCGCTCGAGGGCGGCGCGGCTCACCGGCCCTTCCGTCTGCGCGATGGCCCGCACCGCCTCCAGCCGCTGCTCCACCGCGAACCCGCCCCGCAGGAAGGCCCGGCGCGACAGCGCCACCTTCACCAGTCCCGTCATCGCGTCGGGCGTCTGCAGCACGCCGAGCGCTCGCGCCTCGGCACGCCACGCGTCGGGATCGCGCTCCTGCGCCAGCATGCCGAGGAGGGGCATCGCGAACGCCGACGCCCGCCGCCGTGCAATGGCCTCGGCGGCGGCCGAACGCGTCGTGGCCGACGGGGAGGCGAGGGCGATCCGCAGGCCGTCGGCCACGTCGCTGAGCGGAAACTCGGCCAGTGCCGAGACGACGGCGGCCCGCACCCGCCCGTCGGGATCCAGGAGCCTGTGCTTCAGGGGCTCGATGGCGTCCCGGTTGCCCATGCGGCCGAGCAACTCGGCGGCGTGCCGCACCTCGTGCCAGCGCCCGCGGGTGACGTACGGCAGCACCAGCGGGAATGCGTCCGGCATGCCGCCCACAATCTCGTAGAGCACCCGCCGTGGCCCGGTGGCCTCGCTCTCCATGATCCGCTTGAGGATGACTTCGGCGCCGTCGAGGCCGATCCAGCGAAGCACGCGCGCCGCGGTCGGCGCGTCGAGCGCATCGCGAAGCGCGATGTCGACGAATCCCTCGATGGCCGTCGGCGTCAGCATCCGCCGGGCGCCGATGGCGTAGGTGCGCCGATCCTTGACCGGCACCGACGGCAGCGTGTCGACGAACGCGTGCAGCGCCTGCAGCGCCGGCGCCCATGCGCCCTGTCGAAGCGCCTCGACGAACCGAGCCTGGAAGCGGAGCAGGTCGGAGGCCTGATGCTTGATGAGCAGCAGCCGCCGCTCGCCCGCGGCACGGCGCTCGGCGCGCCGGCGTTCGGGACCGCGATACCGGGCGCCGCTCAGCACGGCGCGCCGGTCGCCGCACCGGCGCCGCTCGTCCCCGGTGCGGCTCGCGACGAGCTCCAGCTCCTGGGGCACCGTCGCTGCGATGCGATCGATGGAGGGTATCGCGACCACGCGCACGTGCTGCGTCGAGCCCACGGGCGCCGAGTCGTGGGCAAGGGCGCGTGCCAGGTGCAGCAGTTCTTCCGCCTCTGCGCGTGCCGCCACCGTCACGGTGTCCACATACCGGGCCAGGAGGCGGCTCTTCAGGCTCAGCGGATCGTCCTGCCCCAGGATCTCCACCCCAGACACGAGCGTCACGCCACGACCGGCCACCAGCGCGGTGCACTGCGCCAGCAGGCGATCCTGCGCGGCATGGTCCTGTGGCCGGGTGCGCAGCAGCGCCACCAGCTCACCGAACAACTGCTCGAAGAGGGCGTGGGGGGACACGGACCCGCAAGGAAAGAGGAATACGAAAGGTGCACCCCGATTCCGGGCTTCCGCAACCAGTTCGCGTTGCCTTTCATTCAGGCCATGCAGGCTCCCCATCCGCTGTCCACCGCACTGGAACTCGACGCCGCCGTGCTGCAGGCCGTCATCACGGCCGGGCTCGCGCTGCTGTGCATCTTCCTCTACCGTCGCTACCGCAAGCCGATTTTCGGCTGGTTCGCGGTGGCGTGGTCGGCGTACGCACTGCGGCTCGTGGCCATCATGAGCTTCCTGGTGAGCGGCAACTGGACGTGGCTCTACTGGCACCAGGTGCTCACCGGATGGACGGCGTTGAGCCTGCTGTGGGCCGCGCTGGTGGTGTGGCGGGGCATGCGCTTCCGTCGCGTGTACCTGCTGGCGCTGCTGTTGCCGCCCGTCTGGTCCTATGTCGCCATCTATCGCATCGAGAACTTCTTCCTGGCCGCCGGCCCGTCGGTCGCGTTCCTGAGCCTGGCCACGCTGTGGACCGGCTGGGTGTTCCTGCGGTACTGGCGGCAGGTGGGCTCGCCGGGGGCGCTCGCCCTCGCCGTCGCGCTGACGCTCTGGGGGCTGCACCACCTCGACTATCCCTTCCTGCGCGCGCGCGGCGCCTGGGCGCCGTGGGGGTATTACCTCGACATCGTGTTCACCCTCGCCACGGGGGCGGGCATCCTGATGCTCGTGATCGACGACCTCGCCATGGGCCTCGACGCCATGTCCGACCTCGCCGAGGTGCTGCAGCACCGGGGGGATACGCAGCAGGTGCTCAGTGCCATCCTCGCGCGGCCCCTGTCGCTGCCCGCGGTGCGCGGGAGCGCGATCTACCTGCGGGAGACGGGACGAGTGGTGCGCGCGTCCGGCGCCTGCAAGAGCTGGGAGGGCCAGCACCTCGACGGGAGCATGGCGCGCGCGGTGGCGGAGGCGGTGGTGTCGGGCCATCCGCAGGTGGCGGATGGCACGCGGCAATTCCCCTACGCTGCGGTAGTGCCGGTGTCGCGCCGCGAGGAAGTGTCGGGCGCGCTCATCCTCGTAGGCGAGGCGCGCGACCCCTTCACCGCCCTCGACCATCGCTTCCTCGAGGCCCTCGGCCGGCAGGTCGGGGCCGCCCTCGAGAATGCCGACCTGAGTGCGCGCCTGCAGCAGCGCTCCACCGAGCTCGAACGGCTCTCGAAGCGCATGCTGGAGCAGCACGAGGAGGAGCGCCGCAGACTCTCGCGCGAGCTGCACGACGAGACGGCGCAGGTGTTCTCCGCGGTGAAGATGGAGCTGTCGGTATTCGACGCCGACGTGCGGCCCGAGGCGAAGGGCCGCCTCGCGCGGCTGATGCAGCTGGTGGACACCGGCATTCGCGGCATCCGGAACGTGGTCAACGACCTGCGGCCATCGCTGCTCGACGACCTCGGCCTGCTGCCCGCGCTCCGCTCGCTCGTGGCCCAGTTCGCGGAACGGAGCGGCCTCGAGGTAGGATTCGACGCGCCGCGCAGCCTGCCTCCGCTGTCGAAGGAGGCGGAGCTGGCGGTGTTCCGCGCGCTGCAGGAGGCGCTGAGCAACGTGGCGCGCCACGCAGCGGCGAAGGTGGTGGACGTGCGGCTCCGCGTGGGCGACGGCGCACTGTGGCTCACGGTGTCCGACGACGGCCGGGGCCCGGACTCCACCGACGCCGCGCAGCTCGAGCGCGAGGGCCACATGGGCCTCACCGGGATGCGCGAGCGGCTGACCGCCGTCGGCGGGCGGGTCGCGTTCGATGGCCGGCCGGGCGAGGGCGCCCGGCTCGAGATCCAGGTTCCGGTGCAGAACGGGGTGGCGGCATGAGCGACACGGCGGTGCGGGTCATCATCGCGGACGACCACGCGATGGTGCGCGAGGGCATCAAGAGCGTGCTCGAGCGCGCGGGTTTCGAGGTGGTGGGCGAGGCGTCGAGCGGCACCGAGGTGCTGCCCCTCGCCGAGCGGGTGCAGCCGGACGTCGCGGTGCTCGACATCTCGATGCCCGGCGAGACGGGCCTGCAGGCCGCTGCGAAGCTGCGGCAAGCGCTGCCGCACATCCGCGTGCTGATCCTCAGCATGTACGACAACAGCGAATACGTGCTCGAGAGCGTGCGCGCCGGCGCGCACGGCTACCTGCTCAAGGACGGTGCCGCGCAGGAGCTTGCCAACGCCATCCGCGCGGTGCGCGACGGCGAGGCCTACTTCAGTCCCGCCGTCGCCGCCCGGCTCTCCGCGGCGGTGCGCGGCGACATCGAGCGCGAGCAGCGACGCACCAACCTCGACCTGCTCACCGGGCGCGAGCGCGAGGTGCTGGCGGGCATCGCGAAGGGGCTCACCAACAAGGAGATCGCCTCCGAGCTGGGCATCAGCCATCGCACGGTGGAGACCCACCGCGAGAGCCTGATGAAGAAGCTGGGCATCCGCACCGTGGCCGGGCTCACCAAGTTCTCGCTCGAGGCCGGTCTGCTCCAGACCTGATCCGTGGACGGTGACCAACGGCTTGCATGTCCGTAGCGCCATGCAAAGACGCGGCTCCCACTCGGGAGCCGCGTCGTCGTTCCAGCCGCGCCTGCGCGTTTACGCCTGCGCCTTGATCTCGATCTGCTTCGGCTTCGCCCGCTCCACCTTGGGCATCTCCACCGTCAGCACGCCGTTGTCGTAGCGCGCCTCGATGCGGTCCACGTCGACCGTGCCCGGCAGCGAGAAGGTCCGCTCGAAGCTGCCGTACTGCCGCTCGTAGCGATGCATGCGGTCGTTCTTCTCCTCGTGCGTCGACCGCTTCTCGCCACGGATGGTCAGCACGTTGTTCTCGACCGAGAGCTTCACGTCCTCGGGCTGCACACCCGGCAGCTCGGTCGTGATCCGAACCGTTTCCTTGTTCTCGGTGATATCGACCGCCGGCACCCACGCCGAGGTCACCGAGCCATTCTCGCCCAGCGACGGCCAGTTGGCGAACGCGTCGTCGAGCATCGTGTTGAGCCGGCGCAACGCGAAGAGGGAGTCTGCAGGCCGGCGGGTCAGTCCGATCGTCATGGCTACCTCCATGATCATTGAAGTCATATCGGCCGGATCACTCGTCCGGCACCGACCCGGAAAGGTGCAGTCCGCGTGCCAGCCGGATCGGTCAACCTGACAGAATTTCGCTTGTCATTCTGACCGACCAGCACAGGATGCCTTCTCAACCACACGGTCATATATTCCGGCTCGTCCCCGACCTGGAGGGTGCGTGATCCAGCTCAACGATGCCAACGCCACCCTCGTCGCGGAACGCTTCCGCACCCTCGGTGAGCCGATGCGGTTGCGGCTCCTGCAAGCCCTCCGCGACGGCGAGCGCTCCGTCGGCGACCTCGTCGACGAGGTTGGCGCCGGTCAGGCCAACGTCTCCAAGCACCTCCAGCTGCTGCACCGCATGGGCTTCGTGCAGCGCCGCAAGGAAGGCACGACGGCGCTGTACCGCATCGCCGACCCGAACGTGTTCAAGCTCTGCGACCTCGTCTGCGGCGGGATGCGCGACGACCTCGACGAGAAGCGGCGTCTCCTCCGGCCGGCGCGCTAGCCCGGATGCGGCTCGTCCTTCTCGGCGGCGGGCCTGCACATCTCTTCGTGCTCGAGGCGCTTCGTGCCGGTCGCCTCCCGGGCGCCGACGTCACCCTCCTCAGCCCCGTAGCCCAGCAGGCCTACTCCGCGATGCTGCCGGGCCTGCTCGCGGGACTGGTCACGGAAGCCGACTGCACCTTCGACCTCGCGGCCCTCGCGCGGCAGGCCGGCGCGCGTTTCCTGGCAGGGCGCGCGGTACGGGTGGACGCCGTGGAGCGCTGCGTGCATCTCGGCAGCGGCCGACCACTCGATTACGACTACCTCTCCATCGCCACCGGGTCGACGCCGGCAGGGCTCGACGTGCCGGGCGTGTCGGCGCACACGCATGCCGCGCGGCCGCTCGAGCGCACCCGTGACCTCATCGCGGCACTCGACGCCGCCCCCGCCGACGTGCGGGTGGCGGTGGTGGGCGGTGGCGCCACGGGCATCGAAACGGCATTCGCCATTCGCGCGCGGCTGGATGGCCGCGGCAGCGTCGCGCTGCTGGAACAGGGCCCGCGGCTGCTCGCCGATCGCAGCCCGGCGGCGGCGGACATCGTGCTGCGCGAGCTGCGCAGTCGCGACGTCGCCGTGGCGCTCGGCGCACGCGTCGAGGCGGTCGAGGATAGATCGCTGATGCTGAGCTTCGGCGCCCGCATGCCGGCAGATCTGGTGGTCTGGGCGGCGGGCGTCGCGGCGACGTCCCTCGGGCGCGATTCGGGCCTCGCGACCGACGAACACGGCTTCGTGCTGGTCGACGGCACGCTGCGCTCGGTGTCGCACCCCACGATCTTCGCCACTGGTGACGCGGCCGCACTGCGCGAGGCACCCTGGGTGCCGAAGGCGGGCGCCTATGCCATGCGCCAGGGACCGGTGCTCGCGAAGAACCTCGCGGCCCTGGCCACCGGCAAGCCTGTGACACGCGTGTACCGTCCCCAGCGCGACCACCTGGCGCTCATCGGCACGAACGCCGGGCGGGCGATCTTCGTGCG
>JBJMOZ010000393.1:0-8079 GCA_045803465.1 Gemmatimonadales bacterium
CCGGCTCGGCGAGCGCCTTTCGGGCGCCTGCGCTGTCGGCACGCTGCAGCGCCAGGAGTGCACGCACCTCCTTGACCGGTTGCTGGCCCGACATCGCCGTCAGCTCCTTGATGGCCGACGCATCGGGGCGCAGCGTCGTCAGCAGGCCCACCGCGGCCGCCCCGCCCGAGGAGAGCGCCTTTGCCCGCTGCTCCTTGGGGAGCGATCGCGCCGTCTCGACGGCGCTCTCCCAGACGCGTCGCATCGCGGCGGGCGGGGCGCCCACGGCGCTGTAGAGCTCACCGAGCCGGTGCCACTGCCACAGATCGCGCTCGATCTCCGGCGCCGGCGCATCGCGGCCCGAGGCGCCGACCAGCAGGTCGGTGGTCTGGTCGATGACGCGGGCGGCGCGCGCCACGTTTCCCCGATAGGCGAACAGGTTGGCCGCCGACGCCACCCGCTGCACGGCGTCGTTGGCACCCCTGATCCCCTCCAGGTCCTTGGCCGTGAGTGAATCCATGGACGCCGCGAGCTGGGTCGTGGCCGTCCGGAAGTCGCCCTGCGCGATGCGGATGCGCGCCTCGTCGACCAGCAGCTCCGGATAGCGCGGCGCCGCCGTGCGGAACCGCGCCAGCTCGCGCTCCGCCCCCGGGAAGTCGCGCGCGGTCAGGAGTGCGGCGAGCAGCGCCTCGTGCGCCCGTGGCGTCGCGGGCTGCAGTGTCACCCAATCCTGCGCGAGCCGGATCGCCTCGCTGCGCGCGCGTTCCACGGCCACCTGCACGGCCGGCTCGTCGGCCTTCTTCGGGGGCACCTCCTGCGGGGCGATCGAGTCGGTCGGCAGCAGCACGATGTTCGGGTGCGGGCGCGACGCGAGCCCGAGGATGAAGTTCACGTGCTCGAACGCGAGTGCGTAGCCCGGATCGAGCGCGAGCGCCCGCTTGAACGCGCGCAGCGAGGGCGTGAAGTGAGCCACCGACTGATCGGTCGGGTTGTCGTGGAACCACGCGTCGCCGAGCCCGTACCAGGCGTCGACGTCGCTGGAGTCCTTGGCGATGAGCTGTTCATAGAGCGCCCGCGACTCGAACATCCGGTTGTCGAGGAACAGCCGGTAGGCGCGGATCATCATCTTCTCGCGCCATGGCAGCGGCGTCGAGTTCAGCTCGGCGCGCGTGATGGCGTCCACCGAGATCGAGTCCTGGGCGCCGACGAGCCAGCCGCGCGTGAGCGCCAGCTTGTAGTACGCCAGCCCGAACGTCGAGTCATGCGCCAGCGCGCCGCGGAAATCACGCTCGGCGTCGACGAGGTTCCAGTGGTTCAGGTGGTCGTTCGCCTGGAGATAGCTGCGGTACGCATCCACCGAGCGCGTGGTCGCCGCCGTCACGCCGACGCGCACATCCTTCGGTGCCCCCGTGAGGTCGAGGAGCTGCGCCGCGAGGGCATCGAACAGCGGCCGCACGTCGGCGCTGGCGGGCCCGTCGACGGTTGCGAGGTCCACCTCCGAGCCGCTGGCCACGTCCACCACGCGCGCCACCAGGTGGAGCGAATCGTTGCTTCGCTCGAAGCTGCCCACCACCACCGTCCAGACGCCGGCGTGCCGTGCGACCCGCCGTGCCTGCTCGAGGCCGATCGGCTCGTTCTCCGGCACCCGCTCGGCCTCGAGCAGGTCGTGCACACGCTCGGGCACCACGACCTGCAGGTCGTTCCACTGCGCCAGGGTGAGCGACAGCATGTTCACGCTGCCGTCGCGCATCCACGCCGACGCCGAATCGCCGCGCAGGTTCACGAACGGGAGCACGAGGATGGAGTGCCTCGGGTTCACGCCCTCTGGCGGGCCATTGCTGCGCAGCCGGCCCATGGCGATGACCCCCAGCGTGAGTGCGGCGGCCGCCGCACCGGCAAGCATCGTCCACCGCTTCCGCCTCCGCGACGGGCTGCGGTTCTCGAGCGCGGTGTAGAAGGCGTCACCCGTCTGCCAGCGCTCGTCGGGATGCTTCTCGAGCGCGCGCATCACGGCATCGGCCAGGCCCGGCGGGCAGTCGGGCCGCAATTTCGTGATCGGCGCCGGCCGCTCGGAGAGGTGCTTCGACACCACCACGCGCGTGCCGCCGGTGAAGGGCGGCTGCCCCGTGAGCATCTCGTACGCGACCACACCGAGCGAGTAGAGATCGCTGCGTGCGTCGACCCCTTCGCCGGCCGCCTGCTCCGGGCTCATGTAGGTGGGCGTGCCCACGGCGACGCCTTCGCCCGTGGTGGGCACGTCGCTCGTGGGCGTCGTCTCCATGGCGCGCGCGATGCCGAAGTCGGCGAGCAGCGCCCGGCCGGAAGCGGCGTCGAGCAGGATGTTCTCGGGCTTCACGTCGCGGTGCACCAGGCCGGCCCGCGCCGCCGTGTCGAGCGCCGAGGCGAGCTGGGCGGTGATGCGGCGGGCATCCTCGAGCGGCAGCTGCGGCTCGCGCCGCAGCCGGTCCCGGAGCGACTCGCCGGGCACCTGGTCCATGACGTAGTAGAGCAGGCCGTCGGCGCCGCCGGCGGCGTGCACCGTCACGATGCTCGCGTGCCGGAGCTTCGCGATCATGCGCGCCTCGGAAAGGAAGCGCCGCACGATGGCATCGTGGTGGGACAGCTCGGGGTGGACCGCCTTGATGGCCACCCGGCGCTCGAGGGCGGTGTCGGTGGCCTCGTAGACCACGCCCATGCCGCCGCGTCCCAGTTCCCGCTCGAGACGGTACTGGGCACCGAGCACTCGCTGGAGCCGTTCGCGCAGGTCCGGTCCGACCGTCTGCTGCATTCGATGCTCCACGGGAAACGCCAACGACACCCGGCTCAGCGCCGGGCATCAGCTCACCGGGTCTTAGATGCCCGTCGCGACACGAGGGTTGCACGCCGAGCGGCAGCCAAGGCGTATGATCCAATCAACGTTGAAGTTGAGTTGATTGCCAAGCGCCATTTTCGGGCATCCCAACTCTGGAGCCCCCATGTCTGCCGCCCCTGACCGTCCCGCGCCGGGGTCCCCCACCCTCGCCGCCGTGCTCCTGCCTGCGGAGCGTTCGCGGGTCGAGGCGGCCGGCACGGGCTGTTTCGCCATCGTCCACCGGGACAACGTCTTCGACGCCATCCGTGTGGTGCGCGAGCGTCCCGTGGATGCGCTCGTGGTCTCGGTGCACCAGTGCCGCCCCGACCACGTCGAGGAGATCGCGCAGTTCGTGCGCCGGTTTCCCAGCGTCCCGGCCGTCGCCTTCGTTTCCCACCACGATGCGCGTGCCACCGAAATGCTCCTTCGCCTGGGGGCGAGTGGTGTCCGTCAGGTAGTGGACGTCACTGGCCCCGCCGGGTGGACACGCCTGCGCCAGATGGTCAGCGAGCCGGTCACCCGCTCCGCGGCGCGCATCCAGGGCCCGCTGCTCGCGGCCCTCGACGACCTGCCGCCCGATGCCCGCCTCTTCCTCGAGGTGCTCGTGCGGCTCGCGCCCGACACCGCCACCGTGCGACAGCTCGCCGTGCGCCTGCGCATCCGGCCCAGCACGCTCATGTCCCGCTTCGCCCGCGCCGCCCTGCCGAGCCCCAAGAGCTATCTCGCCGCGATGCGCCTGCTGCACGCGTCGCAGATGCTCGAAGACGGCGGCCTCTCCATCGCCGACGTCGCCCATCGGCTCGACTATTCGTCGCCCCAGTCCTTCGGGCGGCACGTCCGGTCACTCCTCGGCATCACCTCGTCCGAGTTCCGCAAGCGGTTTCCCTTCCCGCTCGCCCTCCAGCGCTTCATCGAGCTGATGATTAGACCCTACGCCCCGGTCTGGGCGAGGTTTCACCCGTTGGAACGTTCCGGGCCACCGACCAGTTCGTCGGGGGCCACCGAGCGCCGCGACTCGCCGAGATAGATGAGCGCGCGCTTCGGCCCGCGGAGCACGGCCGCTTCGCCGTCCACCTCGAGCCAGCTGCCCTCGCGCAGCGCCACGACGGGCACGGTCGGGTTGGCGGTGCAGAACTCGCGCAGGCGGTCCACCCGCGACTCGCCGCCGTGATGGCGCAGGCGCGCCTCGGTGTAGTGCGGATTGATCTGGAAGGGCACGAGGCCGAGCGCGTCGAGCGAGCGCGGCGCCACGATCGGCATGTCGTTCGTGGTGCGAATGGTCGGGCACGCCACGTTCGAGCCGGCGCTCCAGCCCATGTAGGGCGCGCCCGCCGCCACGCGTGCCCGGATGGCGCGCACGAGGTCGTGACGCTGCAACAGGTCGAGCAGGTGCCAGGTGTTGCCGCCGCCCACGAACACCGCCGAGCACTCGGCGACGGCACGCCGAGGATCCCTGGCGTGGTGAATGGAGCGCACCCGCACACCGATCGGCGCGAGCGCTTCCGCCACCCGGCGGTGGTACTCGTCCCAGTCGATGCGCACGCCGGCGTAAGGCACAAGGAGCGCGTTCCGCCCATCGCGTCCCAGGAAGCGCTTGATGGCCGCGCGCGTGTGGCCCAGGTAGCGCCCGCCCGGGTTCATTGAATTCGAGAGCAGCAGCAGGCGGCTCATCGCGCCTTCGCCACGAGGCCGTTGTGCGCCTTGATGGCTCCGGCGCGCACGATGTCGAAGCCGTTCTCCCATGCGTACCGCCCGAACTGCCGCAGGTCCATGAGCTCACGGTAGCCGAAGTTCATCACGTCGCTCATCACGTTGTAGAAGAAGCGCCCCCGCAGCTGGTCGCGCGGCGTGGTCATGATCGCCCAGCCGCCGGGCCGGAGGAAGCGGCGGTGCATCTCGAAGGCAAGCGGCTTGTGCTGGTCGGGAAAGTGCTCGAGCAGCCCGACACTCAGCACGATGTCGAACTCGGCACCGTAGCGCAGGTCACGGATGTCGCTCACCTCGTAGTCGAGGTGCATCTCGTCGCGGTACCACACGCGCGGCCCGCCCGTCGCCGGGTCGCGCCCCAGGAACGGATAGCGCTCGGGGAAGGCGCCGAAGCGTCCTTCCACGCACCACGGGTCGTAGTCCACCAGCACCACCTCGGCGCCGGGATACATCGCGGCGAGCTGCATGCCTTCGTAGCCGTCGGAGGCGCCGAGATAGAGGATGCGCGGCGCCCGCACGTCGAGGCCGCCGAAGAGGGCGCGCTTCCCGCGCGGATCCCACACCGCATCCTCGACCCGGTGCACGCGGTTCCACACCGTCAGCCGTACCAGTTCCGCCAACGCCTCGCGCGCGCCGTGAAGGTCGAGCCGCGCCAGCGCACCACCCAGCTCGCCCCGCGTGCGCATCTGCGCCGCCGGCACGTCGGTGTCGAAGAACCGCTGGAAGCTCCGGTTGAAGAGCGACCAGCCCTCCTTCACCGGCAGCGGCTCGCCGTGCGCCGCTTCCCAGTCGAACTTGCCGCGCGCCCACTTCTCCACTCGATACGGTCGTCCGATGTCCGCCCACGACAGGGTACGCCAGTCCACCGTGCCCACGTCCTCGAAGACGTCCGGCGGCATGTCGCGCACGTCGACGGTGTGCGTGGCCAGCCGGGCGAAGTCGCCGATGCGGTGGGCCGGCATGGCGATCATGCGGCCGATGCTATCGCGCCGATGGCCTGGATCTCCACGAGGTAGCCGGCGGCCAGTGCCGGTACCGGCACCACCGCGCGCGCGGGTCGGTGGTCACCGAGTATCCGGGCGTAGGTGGCGTTCACGCGTGCCCACAGCTTGAGGTCGGCGACGTAGATCGTGACCGAGAGGAGCTGATCGAGACTGCTGCCGCCTTCGCGCAGCACGGCTTCGACGTTGCGGAGCGCCTGCTCCACCTGCTCCTCGATGGTGCCATGCGGGGCGTCCGGTTGCGCCGGATCCTTCGGCAGCATGCCGGCGACGTAGATGACGCCCGCGTGCGTGATGCCCTGGGCGTAGTGGCCTGCAGGCGGGGGGGCGTCGTCGGTGGAAATCGTGCGCATGGCCACTGCTCCAGGATGACGAGGATGGGTCCGTCCCTGCGCTACTTCGCGAACACGTCCGCGGGGTTCCTGAACGCCTTCATCTCGATGGCGTTGCCGCTCGGGTCCTGAAGGAACATGGTGGCCTGTTCCCCCGGTCTTCCTTCATGGCGGATGCGCGGAGAGATGATGAAGGGAATCCCCGCCGCCTGCAGACGACTGGCGAGGGCGTGGAAGTCGTCCCACGGCACGATTGCGCCGAAGTGCGGCATGGGCACCGTGACGCCGTCGACCTGGCCGGTCCACAGAGGCTGCGGCGGGTCGGCATGGACGTGCGCCGAGAGTTGATGGCCGAAGAAGTCGAAGTCCACCCACGTCTCGCTGCTGCGCCCCTCGGCGCAGCCCAGCGTGGCGCAGTAGAACCGCCGAGTGGACGCGAGGTCCGAGACGAGAAATGCGTAGTGGAAGGGCGTGGCCGGACTCGATCAGGGAAGCAGGGCGAGGCTGTCGCCGACGAGCTGGAAGCGCTGAACGAGCGTGTCGGTCGGGCAGCATGCCGGATCGGCGGGACCGGCGGCGATCATCTCGACGATCACGGTGTCGGCCTTGATCGAGAGCCGCTGGACGTTCGTGCGGTCCCCGAGCGGAGCGCCCCGGCCCGGTACCGCCTTGCCGTCACGATTGAGCACGGGCACCGCCGACACGAAGGTGCCCGTGCCGCCGAAGTTGGCCGCGAGGATCGCGACGCCGTCGCCATGGCCGTCACCATTCAGGTCGCCGCTCAGGGTCTGCAGCAGCCGCACGGTGGCTTGGGTCGAGCTGTCCCGCCAGACGCGATCGGTGAATTGCATCGGCCCGACCGCCTGATCGATGAACTGCATCTGGTACTCGGCGCCTTCGATGTCGGCCTCGAGGAGGTCGGAGCTTGGTGCTGGTGTGCCCGAATCGGGCATGGGCTCCGCCTTCGGCTCACGGCTACAGGCGACGGCAAGTGCAAGAAGAGAAACGAGATGGCGGGTGTGCACTGGGCGACTCCCGGACTGGATGACCTACGCGCTGAGGAGCCCTAAGCGGCTGGAAGTAGTCAATGCAACTACCACATGTCCACCGGCCTCGAGCTTCTGGCGGCCACCCTGCTCGCGGTCCACCACCGCCAGCACCCCGACCACCTGCCCGCCGGCCGCCGTCACGGCGGCGATGGCCTTCTCGGCCGAGCCGCCGGAGGTGATGACGTCTTCCACCACGACCACCCGGGCGCCCGAGCGGAAGTTGCCCTCGATCTGCTGACCGGTGCCGTGGGCCTTGGCTTCCTTGCGCACGCTGAAGGCGTCGATCGGCGTGCCGGCGTGGGCGCTCGCCGCCGCGATGGCGTAGGCCACGGGATCGGCGCCCATGGTCAGGCCGCCGATGGCGTCGGCCGGCCAGCCCGCGGCGCGGATGGCCGCGAGGCCCAGTTGGCCGATCAGCACCATGCCGGCGGCGGACATCGTGGTCAGGCGGCAATCGATGTAGTAGGAGGAGCGGGCGCCGCTGGCGAGCACGAAGTCGCCACGACGAACCGAGCGCTCCAGGAGGAGGCGCTCGAGGGCTGCCGGATCGGTCACTTGCCGAAGAGTCGCTTGAGGAACCCGCTGCCCTTCTGGCCGTCGTTCTCGCGCACCGCCGTGCAGAACTCCTGGCTGAACTCGTCCACCGTCTTGGTGCGCTTGGCGAGGTCGCGCTCCAGTCCCCGCATCACGGCCGTCTCGATGGCCGGGGAGAACTTGAGTCCCTTCTCGGCCTGGTTGAGCGGCACGGGGTGCTGCGTCAGGAGCTGCTGAAAGAGCTCCCGCGGGTTCTTCCCCGGAAACGGATGCGTGCCCGTGAGCAGGTAGTAGGCAATGGTGGCGAGACTGTAGACGTCCGCCTGCTCGTCCACCAGCGCGCCGCTGAGGGTCTCGGGGGCCACGTATTGCAGCGTGCCCACGAAGAAGCCCGCCCGGGTGAGCCGCTCGTCGGCACTCGTCTCGGCGTCGCGGGCGATGCCGAAATCGAGCAGCTTCGCCTCCTGGGCGGCCGGGTTGAACATGATGTTCGCCGGCTTCAGGTCGCGATGGATGATGTTGCGGGCGTGCGTGGCCGCGAGGGCCGCGCCAACCTGCTCAATGATCGTCGCGACGAGCGGCGGCGCCAGCTGGCCCGACCGACTCGCGAAGTCGGCGAGCGGCTC
>JBJMOZ010000006.1:0-6713 GCA_045803465.1 Gemmatimonadales bacterium
CGCCTGTCCAATGGCGGACATCCGTGGCCTGAGCATTGGGCGCCATGAAGTGCGTTTCGCACGGTTCGCCGAAAGCCATGCAATCGAACTGGGCCGCCGAGAGCGTGACGGAGGACGGCGCATCTGGACCTGTCGCGGTGATGGTGAAGCGCAGCGTGCCCTGACCGACTGGAGGTGGCGGCGTGACCGAGTCGGGCGGTGACGGCGTCGAGCCGGGCGGTGGCGGCGTCGAGTCAGGCGGTGACACGGCACTCTTCGGGGTGCTGAACGGAATGACGACGGGGGCTCCGACCGCGTCGCCGCCCGCATCCCTGGCGGCCGAAGCGACACGCAGACTATAGCGCGTTCCTGCGGCCAGTGGCTCAGCGGGTGAGAATGTGACGCTGAGGCGCGAGGAGTCCGCGAAGGCCAGCGTGCCCGCCACGCGGATGCTGTCCACCGACAGGTAGACGGCCGAGTCGCTCAGCGCCGCCGCACTCATCGGCTCGCTGAACACGACATAGATGCGCGTGTTGAGCGGCACATCCGAGCGGCCCGGCGAGGGTGAGGAGCGCACGACTCGCGGGGCCCGCTGTGGCGCGACCTTGGCGTAGAAGAGGCGCTCGCCGATCGCGCCGGCGGCCTGGATGCGGATGCGCAGCGAGTCCCCGGCGACCGCGGGGATCGGCACCGGATCGAACCCGCCATCGACGACGATGGCCGTGGTACCGGCCCCTGTCGTCAGATTGGTGAACAGTGCGAGCGGTGCGTCCGGCAGGCTGCCGGGCGGCAGCGAGGCGTAGACCACGGCATCAACGAGCGCGGCACGAGATCCGGCGGTGCCCGACGCTCGAGGCACGGAGGGATCCGAGAGGATCAGGGCAGGCAGTTCGGGCCGCGCTTCCGGCTCCGGGCCGGGCCCCACGCCTGGGTCCTGCCCCTCGCCGCAGCCGAGGGCGGCGACACAGGCCAGCGCCCTGAGGACGAGACGTACGCATCTGCCGCGGCTGGCGCGCATCCGGCGACTCCCCTGATGGTTGAGCCATGAAACGGCCGAACCGTGGAGACTTTGCGCCACGCACCTCGTCGAGGTGCTCAGCGGCTGCCGGATAGCATACCGCCGCCCGGTGCGGACGGCGAGCCAGCGCCGCGGTTCAGCCCAGCTTGGCCTGCAGGATGGGCTGCACCGCCTTGGGATCGGCCTTGCCCTTGCTCTTCTTCATCACCTGCCCGACGAAGAACCCGATGAGCTTCACCTCACCGCCCTTGTAGCGTGCCACTTCGGCCGTGTGGGCGGCGAGTACCTCATCCACCCAGCCTTCCAGCGCACCGGTGTCGCTCACCTGCACCAAGCCCAGCCGCTCGGCCACCGCGTGCGGCGACTCGAGCGTCGCGGCCAGCTCGCCATAGACCTGCTTCGCCGCCTGCTTGCTCACCGTGCCATCCTTCACCAGCGCCGTGAGCGCCGCGAGGCGCTCGGGCGCCACCGGGAAGGCACCCGACTCGTTGTAGTCGGTGAGCACCGTCTCGAGGATCCAGTCGGCCGCCGCCTTGGGCTCGGCGCCCGCTTCCACCGTGCCCTCGAAATAATCCGCCACCGGCCGCTCGGCGCACAACGTCGCCGCGTGGTATGCAGGGAGACCGAACTGCGACGCGAACCGCTCGCGCTTGGCGTCGGGCAACTCGGGCAGCGAGACGCGCTGCTCCTCGATCCACGCCGGCTCGAGCACCAGCGGCGGCAGGTCGGGATCCGGGAAATACCGGTAGTCGTTGCTGCCTTCCTTGGAGCGCATCTCACGGGTGGTGCCGTTGCCGGCGTTGAACAGCAGCGTCACCTGACGGATCGTCCCGCCCGCCTCCATCACGCCCACCTGTCGCACCAGCTCGACCTCGAGCGCCTTCTCGACATTGGCGAAGCTGTTGAGATTCTTCACCTCGGTCTTCGTGCCGAGCTTCGTCTCACCCAAGCGACGGATGGAGATGTTCGCGTCCACGCGCAGGGTGCCCTTCTCCATGCTGCAGTCCGACACGCCGGCGTACACCAGCAGCTGGCGCAGCAGCGTGAGATAGGCGCGCGCCTCGGCGGGGCTCCGGAGGTCGGGCTCGCTGACGATCTCCGCGAGCGGCACGCCGGCACGATTGAGGTCCACCGCCGTGCGCCCCGGCAGCCGGTCGTGCAGCGACTTGCCGGCGTCCTCCTCGAGATGCAGGCGCGTGACGCCAATGCTGATGCGTCCGCGCTCGGGCGAGTCGATCCACACCTGCCCACCGGTGGCAAGCGGCTCCTCGAACTGGGAGATCTGGTAGCCCTTCGGGAGGTCGGGATAGAAGTAGTGCTTGCGGGCGAAGATGCTCACCGGATGCACCGTGCAGCCGAGTGCCAGCGCCGCGCGAGTCCCGAGCTTCACGGCCTCCGCGTTCGGCACGGGGAGGGCACCCGGCAGGCCCAGCGTGTAGGGGTCGATCAGGCTGTTCGGCTCGTGCCCGAACGCGTTCGCCTGCGCGCAGAACATCTTGGTGCGCGTGGCGAGCTGCACGTGCACCTCCAGGCCGATCACGCATTCCCACGTCATCAGCGCACCTCCGCCGCGCCGTCGAGCGCGCGTTCGAGCACCTGGGCCACCGCGAGCATCCGGTCCTCCTCGAACTCGGGCGCGATGAGCTGCGCGCCGACCGGCAGCCCCTCGCTCCGGCCCACGGGCACGCTGAGCGCGGGCAGGCCAGCGAGGCTGATGCCGCACACGAAGATGTCGGAGTAGTACATCGCCACCGGGTCGTCGGCCTTCTCCCCCGCCTTGAACGCCGGCGAGGGCGTCGTGGGCGTGAGCAGCAGGTCCACACCGCCCGCGAAGGCGTTGCGGAAGTCGGCGGCGATCAGCGCGCGCACCGCCTGCGCCTTCCGGTAGTACGCGTCGTAGTAGCCGGCGCTCAGCACGTACGTGCCGATCAGGATGCGCCGGCGCACTTCGGGCCCGAACCCCGCACCGCGCGTCTGCTGGTAGAGCGCGCCGACTCCCTCGCCGTGCTCGAGTTTCCGCAGGCCGTATCGCACGCCATCGTAGCGCGCGAGGTTCGACGCCGCCTCGGCGGGCGCGATGATGTAGTAGGTGGGCACCGCGTACTTCGTGTGCGGCAGCGACACCTCGCAGAGCTCGGCGCCGTGCGCCCGGAGCGTCGCGGCCGTGCGGTCGAGCGCCGCGCGAACGCCGGCATCGAGGTCGGCCGGGAAATACTCGCGCGGCAGGCCGATGCGCAGTCCCTTGAGGTCGCCAAGGTGCGGCACGGCGCCCGACAGTGGCGCACGCGGTGCCGAGGTGGCGTCGCGCGGGTCGTGCCCACTGATGGAGCCGAGCACCTTCGCGGCATCAATGACTGTGCGGCCGAAGACCGAGATGCAATCGAGCGACGAGCCGAACGCGACGAGGCCGTAGCGGCTCACGCGACCGTAGGTGGGCTTGACGCCCACGACGCCGCAGAAGCTCGCGGGCTGGCGGACGGAGCCGCCGGTCTCGGAACCCAGCGCGGCCGGCACCACGCCCGCCGCCACCAGGGCCGCCGAACCGCCGGACGAGCCGCCGGGCACGCGGTCGAAGTCGATCGGGTTCTTCACGCGGCCGAACGCCGAATTCTCGGTGCTCGAGCCCATGGCGAATTCGTCGAGGTTCGTCTTGCAGGCGATGAGCGCGCCCGCCGCGCGCAGCCGCTCGGTGGCCGTGGACTCGAAGGGCGAGAGATAGCCTTCCAGGATGCGCGAGCCGCACGTCGTCGGCAGGTCGGTGGTGACCATGTTGTCCTTGACTGCCACCGGCATGCAGTAGAGCGGTGCCGTGGCCTGCATCTCGGCGACGCGCGCCGCCTCGGCGTCAAGCTGCAGCTGGGACCACGCCAGCGTGGCATTCAGCCCCTGCGACTCGGCGTCGCGCAGTCGCGTGCCCGTGTCGCGGGCGATGTCGTGCGGTATCACTCCTCCTCCATCGCCGCGTGTCGCGGCACCGCGAAGAACCCGCCCGCGAATCCGGGCGCGAAGGTGGCCGGCGGCTTCGCGAGCGGCTCGGGTGCGAGGACGTCGGCGCGGAGCTCGGCCTTCGCCGGGCCGGCCAGGAACGGCGGCGCTCCAGCCACCTCTACCTCGGCGAGCTGGTCCACCATGGCCACGATGCGCTGCATCTGCTCCACGAGCTGCGGCAACTCCGCGTCCGGCACTTCGAGTGCCGCCAGGCGCGCCACGTGCAGCACCTCGTTCCGTCCGATCGCCGTCATGCACCCTCCCAGTCGCGCTCGAGGCCGGCATAGGCCACGAGCAGTTGCTTGGTGCCAATCGTCGTGTCGTCGAACGCCACGGCGACCTTCATGTCGCGTCCCGTGCCGCTCAGCCCGGTGATGGTGCCGGCACCGAACCTTCGGTGCCGCACCCGTTCGCCCTTCACATACCGGGGCGCGTCCTGTGACGCCTCCTCGGTCGCGGCCGTGTCGTCCGGCATGTCCCAGTCGAACGAGGAGCGTGCGGCGGCCCGGCCGGGCGTGCGCTGCCAGCCGGCGCTTCCCCGACCCACCGTGAAGACGAGCGAGCTGCGCTTCTCCTCCATGACCTCGGCCGGGATCGAATCCAGAAACGCGGACTTGATGCCGTGCCGCAGCTCGCCGCCGCGCCGGCGGGCCTGGGCCCAGGTGAGATACAGCTTGTCCCGCGCACGCGTCAGCCCGACGTAGCAGAGGCGCCGCTCCTCCTCGAGCCCGCCCGGCTGCTCCTCGGCGCGCATCAGCGGGAAGAGCCCATGCTCCATCCCGGCGAGCACCACCAGCGGCCACTCGAGACCCTTTGCGGTGTGCAGCGTCATCAGCGTGATGCCTTGCGTGTCTCCCGCGATCGTGTCGTGACTCGAGAGCAGCGCCGCCTCGGCGAGGAAGCGCTCGAGCGGCGTCGTCTCCTCGTCGGTGGCCTCCTCGGACCACTCCGCGGCACTCGCCACGAGCTCGCGCACGTTCTCCCACCGGTCGGCGCCCTCGGGGCCCTCGGCGGCGAGCACGTCCTCGTACTTGATGGCCTCGATGACCTGCTGCAGCACGTCGGCCGGAGCCAGCGTGCGGCTGGCCTGTGCCAGTCGCTCGATGAGTGCCGCGAACCCGCTGAGCGCCGCGCGCACATTGGGACGCAGGTCGGGTGCGCGATCGGCCATGCCGGCGGTGGCGAGCAGCGGCTTGTCCCAGTCGGCGGCGAGCCGCACCAACTGGCCGAGGCTCGCCTCGCCCAGTCCGCGCCGGGGCACGTTCACCGCGCGCATGAACGCCTCGTCGTCGCGCGGGTTGGCGATCAGCCGCAGGTAGGCCAGCAGGTCCTTCACTTCACGCCGGTCGTAGAAGCTGGTGGCGCCCACGAGGCGGTACGGCATGCCCGCGCGCCGGAACGACTCTTCCAGCGCACGAGACTGCGAGTTGGTGCGATACAGGACCGCCATGTCCTGCGGCTCGAAGTCGTTCGACTCGCGCCGGCGCGCCAGCTCGCGCACGATCCACTCCGCCTCGTCGCGCTCGTCGGCGGTGGTGACGACCGTCACCGGTTCCCCGCCCCGCCGACGAGTGCGGAGCATCTTGCCGAGGCGGCCCTTGTTCTCGCCGATGACGGCATTGGCGGCGTCGAGCACCACCTGCGTGGAGCGGTAGTTCTCCTCGAGCTTCACCAGGTGCGCGCCCGGGAAGTCCGTCTGGAAGTCGCGCATGTTCTTCACTTCGGCGCCGCGCCAGCCGTAGATGGACTGGTCGTCGTCACCCACCGCGCAGACGTTGCCGTGTCCGCCGAGAAAGCGCACGAGCTCGTACTGGGCACGATTGGTGTCCTGGAACTCGTCCACCAGCACGAACGCGAAGCGCTCGCGCCACGCGGCCAACCGGTCCGGATGCTGCCGGAACAAGGTGAGCGGATGCAGCATGAGGTCGTCGAAATCCATCGCGTTCGCGGCCTTGAGCGCGGGCCCCATCGCCTGGAAGACGTCGGCCGCCACCTTCGCGAGCCGGTCGAACGGTGACGACTGCAGCAGCGCCTCGGGGCCCTGCATGCGGTTCTTGGCCGAGGAGATGACGCTCGCCACCGCGCGCGGCGTGAACGTCTTGGTGGGATGCCCCAGCCGCTCGAGCAGCCGGCGCACGAGCGCCTCGCGGTCGTCCTCGTCGTAGATCGTGAATTGCCGGGTGAAGCCCAGCAGGTCGGCCTCGCGGCGCAACAGGCGCGCGGAGAGGCTGTGGAAGGTGCCGATCCACAGCCCGGCCGGGTCCCGGCGCAGGAGCCGGCCCACGCGGTGCTTCATCTCGCCGGCGGCCTTGTTGGTGAAGGTCACCGCGAAGATGCGCTCGGGCGGCACGCCATGCGCGTCGATCAGGTGCGCGATGCGCGAGACCAGCACGCGCGTCTTGCCCGAGCCCGCGCCCGCCAGCACCAGCAGCGGGCCGTGGACGTGCTCCACCGCCTCGCGCTGCTGTTCATTCAGTCCTTCCAGCCACTCCATCTCCATCCTCAGCTCTCGTGGTCGGCCAGGGGAATCCGGACGACGAACGTGGTATGCTCCGCCACGGGGTCGAGCTCCAGCCGCCCGTCGTGCGCGTCCTGCACGACGCGTCGCGCGAGGGCGAGCCCGATTCCCCATCCGCCTTCCTTCGTGCTCATTCCGGCGTGGAAGATCGTGCGCCGGAACTCGCGCGGCACGCCGGGACCGTCATCGATGACGCGCAGCTCGCCGTGG